>JAPYTY010000538.1 GCA_029942065.1 Acidobacteriota bacterium
GATAGTAGTCCTCGTCAATGGGCCTGGAAAGGGTGATCCCTTCTCGCGTGGTTCCATCCCCCAGGTCCACTGCCGTGGGGCCGGGTGTCGGCCAAAGAGCGAAATAGGGAAGAATTTCCGAGACCGGAGCGCGAGTGCCGTCGGCTACCAACTCCAGAGCTCCGCCTGGCCCAGTGGGCAGCAGACCCTGCCGCGCGTTCAGGTTGGGTAACTCCAGGATGTCGGGGGTGCTTTTCCGTTCTCGAAAGCCTTCGTAGTTGAAGAAGAAGAAGGCCGTATCCTTGACGATGGGGCCTCCCACACTGAACCCGAACTGGTTTCGAATCAAGGGGGCTTTATCCAGGCCGTCTCTGTTGATGAAGAAATTGGCGGCATCCAGATTGTCGTTGCGGTGATATTCATAGACGGAGCCATGAAACTGGTTGCTGCCCGCCTTGCTCACCACATTGATGATGCCGCCGGACGCGCCTCCATATTCGGCACTGTAGGAATTCTTTTCAATCTTGAACTCCTGGATTCCTTCCCCACCCAAAAAATTCCCTGAGACCCCGGCAGGAACGCCCTGGTCGGTGCTCTTGGTGGCCGTCCCGTCAAGCAGTACCGCGGTGTCCTGGGGACGAGCACCGGAAATACTGACTCTGCGGCTGAAGCCGGCGTTGCCTCCTGAACTGGCTGAGGTGACATGGGTGGCTCCGGTTCCCAGGGTGAGCAGAGCGGTCAGATCCCGTCCATTGATCGGAAGCTCCTGAACCGTGTTGCGGTCAATAATAGAGGCCAGGGAGCCCGAGGTTGTTTGCACCAGCGGGGCTTCACCGGTCACGGTGACCCTCTCGCTGATCTCTCCCACGCTCAGGGTGAAATCCACCAACGCGCGCCGATCGACGGTGATCGCGATACCGGTTCGGATCGAGGTCTGAAAGCCGGGCAGGCTGGCCACGATTTCATAGTTGCCCAGATTCAAACTGGGGAACCGGTATCGGCCTTCATCATCGCTGATCGCGGCCCTGGTTCTTCCCATGTCGATGTGGGTGGCCACCAGCTCGACTCCCGGCAGGACGGCGCCTGTCGAATCCGAGACGGTTCCCAGGATGGTTCCCGTGTTGACCTGAGCTGCAGCCATCGAAAAACTGAAGGTAATGACGAACAATGTTGAAAGTAACCTAGCCATGAAAATACTCCCTTGGTTTGAAGGTTGGTGTGTGAGTTTAATTATCAAAACAAATTTCGAACAAATTTAAATTCGCGTTCACAATATCCGGCAACAACAAAATGAGCAATTAGTATGCCATATAACTATTTTGCGGTCTACCCTGTTCCCTAGTCTATATATGGTAGCTGACACGGGATTGTTTTCATTTAATTGAATCCACTCATCCAATTTTTTGGATTTACCGCAGGCTTGATTCTCCCCTTGAAGATAACATCCAGCAGGTGCCGGCGAAGACGTCTTCAAGGTGAATTATTCGGGGCATCGGAATCACTGGGTGAGTACGACTTTAATGGGATAGGCTTCCGAATTATGACCGGCCACGGTTTGAACGGCCTGCTCGGCCTGACCGAGGGGAAACCGGTGGGTAACCATTTCTTCGAAGGGGTACTTTCGGGATTCGATGAGCTGGACGGCGGCGCGGACTGCCGGGGCCGTGCTGGTGTAGACGTACTTGACGGTGATCTGCTTGAAAACCAGCTGATCGGTGCGGATGGGGAC
>JAPYTY010000539.1 GCA_029942065.1 Acidobacteriota bacterium
CTCCATAGCCGACTCCGCCGCCGCCCGGGCCTCCAATGAACTGGTGATGCTGGTTCATCTTCCACAGCCGCCGCGGCACACCGCTCATGGTCCGGGAGACCAGCGACCAGTCGTGATCCTTGATCTGGCGGTACACCTCCATGCTGAGCCTGGCCGTGCTGACCGGACTCTGGTTCCAGCCGTAGGTGGCTCTTTGTCGCGCCTGATTCATCATTTCACGATAGGAGGTACGCAACCCCGTCTCCCGTTCGGCGATCCGGGAGCGGCGTGCGTCCGACATGGCCCGGCGCACCTCCTCGGTGAGAGACGGAAGGGTGGCTTCGGCATCACCACCAATCGAAAGATCGACAGGAAGGAAGCGTTGAAAGTACTGATAGTTGGCCTTGATGAACAGGTCGTTGACGCCGAGACTGATGAGCTTGACATCGGAACGCGTGCGAGGTGTTGACTCGCGGTGGACCAGATCTCGCATGCTGTTGACAGCACCCCAGAAATCGAACATCTCCAGTCCCAGGATGACATCGGCCTCACGGATGAGCTGCCCACCGCGTCCGGCCTGCGCCAGATAGTGATCGTTAGGAAAATTCATGCGTCCGCCCCGGTCCACAACCGGGACCTGCAAGGCTTCAGCGAGTTCGACCAGACGGCTCATTCCCGCCGGCGTGCGGGCCATCTTGTCGGCCAGGATCACCGGCCGTTCTGCATCGACCAGCAGTCGCGCCGCCTCACGCAGGGCCCCTATCTCCCCCTGGGGAGGAGTGGTCGGCGTGAAATCGGGAATGGTCGGGGCGTTGCCCAGTTCCTTTTCCTGCAGGTGGCCGTCCAGGATGATGACCACCGGTCCCATCGGAGGCGTGGTGGCAATCTTGTAGGCCCGGTGCATCGATTCCACGAAATGCTGGGCCGAAACTGGGGTATCGTCCCACTTGATGAAATCGCGGACCAGCTTGGAGGGATCCTGTGCCGCATGGGACCATTCCGCACCAGGCCGGCGATCGGCAGCATCCAGATGGTTGCCTCCGAAGACAATCAGCGGAACGCGGTCACAAAAAGCGTTGTAGATTGCCATCGACGCGTGCTGGAGTCCGACCGTGCTGTGACAGGCCATCGCCATCGGCTTGTAAGCGATCTTGGCATAGCCGTGGCCCATGGCCACGGAGGATTCTTCATGCAGACAGGTCAGCCATTCAGGGGAACGGTTGCCGCCATGATTGACAATCGATTCCTGAAAGCCCCGGTGGCTGGATCCCGGGTTGGAGGCGATGTAATCGATTCCCAGGCTCCTGACCACATCCGCCATGAAATCCGAAGTGGCATTCTGGACGAAATAGTGGGCGGCCTGGGCTTCGGTGTAGCCTTCGGGAACGTCCGCTTCCATCGCCTCCACATAACTGGAGGGTGGCAACGCAGACATAGTGCTGACGGTCTGGACCTGGGCAGGTGCGGCATTCGCCTCGGTTTCGGCCGCGACTCCTGAAACTGCGCCGGCGACCGCGACTCCCTTGAGAAAATCCCGTCTGGTTTTCATCTCATCGTCTCCTAGGTTTGAGTTAATGCAGATACTGTTAGAGGCTACCTTATCCCCTTGGCCGGACATCTTCAAGCCCCACAGAGGTTTTTGTCAAATCGCAGAAATGAAGCCTGATCCAGGCTCAGGACGCACCCGAAACCCGCCTCCTCCAGACGGCTTCACAACACGAGCCTGCCG
>JAPYTY010000540.1 GCA_029942065.1 Acidobacteriota bacterium
AGGCTGGCCTGGGGGGGAGGGGAATCCCTTTGAATCTGGACGCCGCTGCTCGGCAGGAAGAAACCAAACTATTGTTGGTGGAGAATCCGTTGGCGGCGCTGCTCACTCGTTCTCTGGGACTGGAAAGGCCGTTTCCCATCGCCTCAGCAGGAGATCTCAACCGCTCGCAGATGGAGGCCCTTCAAGAGTATCTAAGATTTGGTGGAGAGTTGACCCTGTGCTGGAATCACGATCCCTATGCCCGGGGCACCCAGCTGGATCGAACGGCTCGTTCAATCGAACTCCTGCAGGCAGCCCGTTTCCCCGTGTACGTCATGGACCCAGGTTTGATGGGCGATCCGACGAATTCCAGGAAAAAGGTCACGGTGAGCGACTTCGTGCGGTCTCAGGGTGAATCTCCAGGCGGTTCTGCCGCTCGAGGTGGGCAGGGGGCTGCGAATAGCGCCTCAGGATATCCCCAGGTGGTGCAGTTGTTTTTTCGGGTGGCGGGTGAAGTGGGGCGCAGGGTGGCCAAAGGCTTTTTGAGCGGATTGCCCGGTGCCCTGGTCGAAGGGTTGAGCAAAGGGGCGGGCGGCGGGCTGGAACTTTCTTCTCAGAAGGTGGTGGGGGAATTGCAGGCTTCCAGCCCTGAAATTTCCACCCCCGCTTTTTCGGTGGACCGTCTGGAAGAGGAGACTCGAATGGCGCCGCTGGGCAGGCGGTCTGGGTGGGCGGCGTTGGACCGTGTCGAGATACGTTTCAGCCCTGGAGAACTGGCCCTGTTGCTGGGCAGGATGGCTCACGGAAAGACTTCCATGCTGTTGGGGATCCTTCTGGAGTGGATGGGCCAGACAGGCGATGACCCTGACCCGGAGGTGTTTCTTTTCTATTCGATGGATGAGTCGGATGTACGGCTCTATCATCGGCTACTGAGTCTGGTAGCGGCCGAAACGGGCAACGGCTGGACGATTCGAAAAGTCGAGAACTATTTGAGAAAACAGGGAAGTCTCCCCGTTGATCACCAACTGCTTGACCTGGAAACTCTCGAACAGGCGCGTCAGAGATTCAGGGATTGGGAAAACAGGTTTCAGTTGATCTATCAGCCTGGCTGGACCGTGGCTGAAGTGGAACTCCACGCCCGGCAAACAGTCGGCTCTCGACAGGTAGGAGGGATTCTCATTGACCACATGCAGCGCCTCTGTGCGCCAAAAGTGATGTCCCGAACCCAGAACTTCGACGGAGTTCAGCTGGGACATCGCCTCAAAACGCTGGCAGTGGAACTCTCCTGTCCCATCGTGGCGAGTGCCGGAATTAGTCCCGGGTCGGGATTGCAGGAGCAGGATATTCCAGAGGGCCTTTCAGTGGATAGAGAACTGGAAAAGGCCTTGAGGACACGTCGACCCCAGCTTCAGCATCTCGAGGAGGAAGAGGTCGGCCAGGCAGCCGATCTGGTTTTAGGGCTGTTCAATCATGAGGTTGAGTATCGCTCGATCGTGGCGGAACCGGAAATAGGCTCCGATGTTACGTCGCTCGAGGTCGGTATTCTCAAGAATCGATATGGATCTGTGGGGTCCTGGATCCCGCTGGACTTTGAGGGGAAGTTCGGTCGGATCTCCGATCCTGACCCTGAGTAGCAGCCTTTCACCACAGAGACACAGAGACACAGCGACCCCCTATTTTTCACCACAAAGGCCCAAAGACACCACGCAGACTGT
>JAPYTY010000541.1 GCA_029942065.1 Acidobacteriota bacterium
CAGGAGTCAGGAGCCAGGAGCCGGGAGAAGGACTCCGGAATTCCGCTTGAAGAGTCTGGAAGGTGGTTGGTTATTGTAGCGGCCGCTGTATGGACAGCTCTCCGGAATCGGCGCACTGAGGCGCCTCCCAAACTGAGGTATCTCTCAGACAGGGGTAAGAAATGTAGGAGCGAACGGCTTTGCGTCCCTACCCTCTTGGCTCCTGACTCCTGGCGCTTGGCTCCTTCTGTTTCCGGTACCTCCCCCTCACATCGTTCCATCGAATCCTGAATAGATCCACCAGCATCCCAAAGGCATGGGGCACGAACTGGACCTTGCTGTCCGGCGAATGGCGCCATACCACCGGGACTTCCTTTACCGCCATGCCCCATCTGCGGGCCACGTATAGAAGTTCGACGTCGAAGCCGAAACCAGGTAGGGTCTGCTGCTCAAAGAGGTTTTCACATCGGCTCATTCGAAAGAGTTTGAAGCCGCACTGTGTGTCGCTATAGGGGAGGCCCGTCAAAAACCGAACGAAATGGTTGAAGATCTTCCCGCTCGATTCCCGCCACCACGGCTGGTGAACCTGAACGTCGGATCCCTGCACATCGCGGGACCCGAAGGCAATATCACCGCCACCCTCAACCACTTCCTTCTCCAGCTTGGCGAGTTCCTCGATCGGCGCACTTAAATCAGCATCGGTAAACAGAGCGAATTCTCCTTGAGCCTCCAGCATGCCGCGGCGCACACTGTAGCCCTTGCCCCGGTTGGAGGCACTGCTATGGACGTGTACCCTTTCTGTCAGATCAGCCTGACGGGCGAACTGGTTGACCCTGTCCGAAGTCCCATCAGTGGAGCCGTCATCCATGATCAACAGCTCAAAGGAAACCTCCCGCGACTCCAGATAGCGGGTGATCCGCTCGAGAGTGGGGCCGATGCGGTTCTCTTCGTTGTAGGCGGGAATGACAATGGTCAGGGTGGGTGGGTTCATTGAAGATAAGTCAGGACTCGGTCCAGACGCTCGAGGGTTCTCTCTTTTTGGAGGGCAACGATAACATCGAAAATTCCCGGGGCGACGGCCATTCCCGTCAGGGCGACCCGGACTGCACCGATCAACTTGCCTGCCTTGATTTCGTGGTGGTCTCCCACCTGTCTCAGGGTATGCTCGGTCCTCTCCAGATCAAAAGGTTCCAGTTGGAGGTAGGCCTCGGCCAATCCCCGGATGGCCTGAGTCAGCCTGGTAATCTCCTCCGGATCCTCCGAGGAAAGGTATTTTTTAACGGCTTTGGGTTCATACTCGAACTGATCGGAGAAGAAGGGCCGTCCCAGTTGAATAAAGTCCGGGAGCCGTCGAGTCCGTGCCTTGATCAGATCCAGAGTGTCCAGCAGCCACTGTCGATCACCGCCTTCCCAGCCCAGGTCCCAGAGACCTTCCTTCTGGAGAAGGGGCCGGACCTGTGATTCCAGTTCGGGTGCCGGCAGAATTGAGAGGTGCCGGGCATTGGTCCACTCCAGCTTTTGAGGATCGAACAGGGCGTTGGCCTTGTTGATTCGTGAGAGATCAAAGATCTGGATCAATTCTTTTTGGGAAAGAATTTCCTGGGCGTCACCCCCGGGAGACCATCCCAGCCGGGCCAGATAGTTCTTCATGGCCTCGGGAATAAAACCCTGTTGTTGGTATTCCAGAACGGAG
>JAPYTY010000542.1 GCA_029942065.1 Acidobacteriota bacterium
TCCTTGGCCTGCCGGGTCACCATGACCTGCAAACCGAACATCGGGTGTCTCTCGGGATCACTGTGGGTGTCCGCTCCCCAGGCAATTCGAATCCCCGCCTCGATCATGCTCTTGACCGGGTGCATCCATCGTTGAGCCACTTCCTCGCCATAGACCCGACTGAAAGTGGGGGCATTGTTGTAAAGCTGAATGGGCTGAATGCTCCACACCACATCCAGCTCGGCGGTTTTCTTGATGACGTCCGGGCTGACCATCATGCCGTGATCGAGCGCAAAGCGCTTACCGGCGATCGAATCCTCCTGGTCGGCCTTTTCATAAGCGTCCAGATGAACCAAAGACGCTCGATCTCCCAGGTTGTGCACGCCCGCTACCCGATAGTTGAATCGATTCACGATGGCGGGAGCCTCCCGACTGGTATCGCCCGGCACATCATCCCAGAAGCAGTTTCCTTCGGGGTAGAGATCGTTGGGCAGCATGACCAGCTTGGGAATGGTGGTGCAGGTGCCTCCCCCTCCCGGGGATCCGGGCGGGTCGCCGTCGGGATTTCCAATCGAGATTCCGATCAACCACATGCGGTCGGTGCCGTGTCCCTGGATCCCGCCAAAGCGTTTCAAGTCCCGCTCCAGAAAAACATTTCTTCGTCCCACTTCGTGGGTGTATGCCAGCCGCAGCGGCAGTTCATTGTTTCGATCCAGCTGAGCATAGGCGGTGATCTCCCCGCCATTGAAGCGACTGGAGAGGGTCGTGATCCCCAGAGCAATCCATTCCTCGAGTTCTTTATTGAGAATCGGTGCCAGCAGATCCGGCGGCACCTGTGGCATGAGTTCCTCATCCAGGGTCTCTCCGAGCGGTCCGTAGATCTGGCCGGTGGCAACCCCCTGGTCGTCCCGGATCAGTCCGGGCACACGGTCGCCGTATCTTTCCTCGACGATCTCGAGCATCTTGCTGTTGACCATCCCGTAAATGGCGTTCCCCACCCGGACATAGACGGGATGATCCGGAACGACTTCGTCCAGATCCCATCGGGTGAGGCTTTTTTGCACGGAACTGGAACGCACCGTGGAATAGATCCAGTTTCCTTCAGGCAGGCCTTCCGCCGCTTTCTTGAAATCAGCCAGCACGGTTTCCCTGGATTCCCAGTTCACCACGATAAATCGAATGTTGTTCTCCCGCAAAAAC
Organism: Acidobacteriota bacterium; assembly: GCA_029942065.1. GTDB lineage: Bacteria > Acidobacteriota > UBA6911 > RPQK01 > JADFOI01 > JAPYTY01. Next base: position 1,180 of record JAPYTY010000542.1, read on the forward strand.
CGGACGAACATTGCCGTGTATTCCCGGGCATGGTGGCTCAAGGCATAACTATTGGGATGGGAATGGGAATCGACAAAACCCGGAAGTATCGTCCTGCCGGCCATATCCACCTTTTCGGTGTCGGGTCCGGCCATTCTCAAGATCCGGCTGTCCTGGCCGACCGCCATGATCTTTCCTTCACGGATCGCTACCGCCTCGGTGACGGTAAAGGGCGGCATGTCCTGATCCATGGTCAGCACCTTACCGTTGTGCAGGATCATATCAGCGTAGCGAATGACCTCCGGCGGCAGATCCTGTCCACTCAAAAAGGAACTGGCCACCAGAGAAAGGCTGATGGTTGACAGCCCGAACAGTAAACGGGAAAACAGTTTTTTCATCATGAAATCCATACTCCTCGCTTCAACATTTCAAGTGCAGACCCAGGCTAAGAAAAATATTTTGCCGCCATTCGCTGGGCGGCATAGGTGGCAAACATGGGAAACCGTCAGAC
>JAPYTY010000543.1 GCA_029942065.1 Acidobacteriota bacterium
ATCTTGCCTCGCAGCTGTCCAACGTGGAATGGCTGTTGAGTATTCCGGGAACCGAGCAGCAACGCAACTCCCTTGGGGGCTGTATTGGCTGCCACTCGATTGGTCACGCCTTGAAGTCCACCCACGAGGCGGGTGACTGGGTCACCCTGCTGAATCGAATGCGCGGCTATTCCTCCTCCAGCTTCTGGCTGAATCCGGTCAAGTGGCCCTGGGAAGTTCCTCCCAGGGCGGGAGATATGGAGCTGGGAGAGTACCTGAGTTCGATCGACCGCGACTCAGGCGGCTGGGAGTATGAATTCAAGACCCTGCCTCGTCCCAGCGGAGAGGCCACCCGGGTGATCATCACCGAATATGATCTGCCCCGCAGGGAGGGCCAGCCGCACGATGCTTCAGTCGCTCCGGACGGAATGGTCTGGTACAGCGATTTCGGTCTTCCCTACCTGGGACGATTGGATCCCGCTACGGGAGAAGTCAGGGAATGGCGGATTCCCCTGGCACGAGAAGGCGGTCAAGAGGGAAGTCTGGATGTGAAGTTTGACCAGGCCGGTAATCCCTGGGTCGGACTGTTACTGCAGAGATCGGTGGCACGGTTTGACGTCAAGACCGAGATCTTCAAGACCTGGAGCATTCCCGAGGAGAAGGCCAGCCCGCGTTCCCGAGCGGGAATGGTGGCGATGGGACCTGACGGCAAGGTTTGGCTCAAGACCAGTGTGGATACCTACGGCGCCCACCTGCTGGATCCCTCGACCGGAGACATCACCAGCTATCCCCTTACCGTCTCCTATTACGGCAGCGATTCGGATTCCAGGGGCAACCTGTACCTGGCCAGCTTGAGTGATGGCGTGATCGGTGAAGTCAACGCCGGCACCGGAAAATCCGCCATCTACCCGACGCCCACGCCCAGATCCGGTTCCAGACGAGGCCATGTGGATCAGCAGGATCGTTTCTGGTTCGCCGAATTTTTCGCCCACAAGATCGGGATGTTCGACACCAAAACCAAGCAGTTCGAGGAATGGCCCATTCCGGTGTCGTGGGCCGGGCCCTATGATGCCATCCATGACGGTCATGGATCTGTGTGGTCGGGGGGAATGCATACCGACCTGCTCTACCGGCTCAATCCGGACAATGGAGAGGTGACCCAGTATCTGATGCCCACCCTTTCGCCCAATTTCCGCAATATCGACGTGGACAGCACGACCGACCCGGTCAGTGTATGGTTGGGAGCCAATCACCAGGCCAAGATCATTCGGGTGGAACCACTGGACTGAAACGTTTCGATGACAGGATTCTTGGGCAGAACGTTGGTCATCGCGGTCATTCTCGGCTGGACCTTTCTCCCTCCCGCCGAGGGACTGGGGCCACAGGTCTGGGTTCGAGACGGCAAGCTGGTCATGAGATGAGCTGCTGTGTAGGAACCTGAACCAACTCAAATGATGCTTAGTGAGCAACTTCGAGGAACCTTTGTCTGGCATGAACTCCTGACAACCGATGTGGAGGGTGCCAGGGAGTTCTACACTCAGCTCATTGGCTGGGGAACGAAACAGTGGGAGGGAAGTGATCCTTACACCATGTGGATGAATCAGGATACCCCTGTTGGCGGAGTCGTGACCCTTCCTGAAGAGGAGTTGACCGAGGGTGTGCCGCCGCATTGGATGGCCTTTATCGGTG
>JAPYTY010000544.1 GCA_029942065.1 Acidobacteriota bacterium
TGCGCGACCGCTTCGGCGTGCGCCCCCTGTACGTGCACATCAACGATGACGAATCGACCTTTGAGCCGCCCGCGTTTACCCCTCTCTACAATTCCTACGATCTCAAGCACACCTCGATCCTGAGAGGTCCCACCGTCTATTTCCAGGAGGAGCACATTCTTCCCCTGGTCCATCTGGGATTTTTCTATTTCGGAGGTCGAGTCAATGAAACCTCCAAAAATGCGGGAATCACTCAACTGCTGTTGCGGGCCCTGCTTCACCGCGCGACCTCGAATCCACGATCTGTTTCCTTCTCCCAGCTGGAAGGCCTGGGAGCAGAGCTCGAGATCGCCAACGAGCTAGATCTTTTTGGTTTTCAGGCCACCCTTCTCTCCACCCACCTGGAGCAGGTCCTGGGCATCTTCCTGGACTGGTTTCGCCTCTCCGACCTGGAGGAGGCAGATTTGGAACTGGCCCGCCGGGAGGTCCTGGCACTGCAGGCGCGGGAGCAGGAGAGTGATCAGATGAGGCTATTACAAGCGGCTCGGGAAGAAGCCTTTGGCGGACACCCTTATGGTTTGCCTGGTTACGGAACGGTCGAGACTATTGCTCAGGTCACGCTTGAAGATCTGGAGGATTGGAGAGCCGCTCAAATCCGGGAAATCCATCCCCTGATCGTGGTTCGCGGAGATGCCGAGGGAACCTCTTTTTTGCGGGATTTTGTGTCCAGGTTGAGCGATTCGGATTATGAAAATCGGGAACCCGTGAAGAAGTCCTTCAAGGGACCCTTGGACGGATACGAAACCTATTCCGACCGCCTGCTGGAGGATGCCCGGGGGCGGTGGGTGATGGCCTTTTCGGGCCCTGCTACCGGAACCCGGGATGAGGCGGCTCTGGACGTGTTGAAGGTGGCGCTGCTGGGTCCGAACGGCAGTTTGTCAGCCTCTCTTCGGAATCAGGGATGGGCCGATCAAATGCAGATCCTTCAGGAGTCGGGACTCAACGGAGGGTCCCTCCTGGTCCATCTGGTAAATTTGAATCAGAATGAGGAAGCTGTCAGGGAGACATTGTTCAATCAACTCAATTCTCTCGGTCGCGTTCCTTTCCGAGAGCAGGAGTTCCTGCGAGCGGTGGTGGGAACCATCACCCGCTTTCACATGCGCCAGCAGGTCGGCGGAGGCACCCTACGGGAGTTGGTTCGCAACCTGGCGGCGGGGAGCGGAGTGGATACCTGGGAGCGTTATCTTTTGACTCTTCGAAGTCTGCGCCGGGAGGATGTGATGTCGATGGCCGGCAAGTTTTTGAGGGAACAGGAGCCGGGAGTCGGAGCCCAGGAAACCGAAGACAAAAGCCAGGAAACCGAAGACGGGGGTCAACAACAGGAGCCGGAAGAGGAAAAACCGACCCTGCGGCCTCCCAGCCTGCGACGCCCCAGATAAGTGGTAGCGGCGTCCAGACGGGCACCCTCCGGAATCGGCACCCTCCTGCATTCCGGAGACAAAGACAGTAGGCAGAAGACATAATGGAAGATTCCGGGAATTTGTTTCGGATTTGGGAATTCGGATTTCGGGTTTTTCATCAGTAGGGAGCGCGTGGTAGCGGCCGCTCTATGCGAGCGCACTTCGTGCGCAGAGAAAAGGAGAAGCGCGCTTCGCGCGCCAGAGAAACGCCTCGCTGATGCTC
>JAPYTY010000545.1 GCA_029942065.1 Acidobacteriota bacterium
GGTCACGGGCTGCTTGTAGGCAATCACGGCCAACGTCTCCAGAGCGGCCAGCGAAAGCTTCGCTGAAGGCTTCGTTTGCAGGTAGGACCGAATGTCCTCATGGTGTTCCGGACGGGTGGTCATTCTGTAACCGCCGCTAATCTGACGAATTTCAATGGCTGCCTGAAGTGAATTGAAGTGCGCCACCAGATCGTCCAGCGTGTTCCTCAGTTCTTCTGGGGGAGTTTTCGGATAGACCTCCTGAAGCTCCAGAAGAGTCACCGGATCGGTTGCCACAAACAGCATGGCCAGAATGGGGTTGGTTAATTCTTTGTCAAGCATGATTGAATTCGAATGTCCTGGAACGCACCTTTTTGAATGAGTCGAATCTCGTGCACCTTTGTCAGTTCGAGCAAGGCGAAAAGCGTCACCACCAGATGCAGGCGTGACAAATTCATTTCAAAGAAAAAGGAGAACAGAATCGCCTCCTGAACCTTCAGCAGGCGCCTGATCTCTTCGATTTTTTCGTGAACCGTGACAACCTCACCTTTCACCTCCAGGACGATCCTTTCCTTGTAGCGCTCTACCATCTTGTGAAACGCGCTGACCAGATCGAATACGGTCGCCGAAACGAGTTCTTTTTCTTCTTCCTCAAACTCATTTTCCCCTCGAGGCCACACCGAAAGTTCCACGGTTTCCCGCTCATAAAGCATTTGTGCCGCCTGCTTGAACTTTTCGTGTTCCAGAAGCTGTTGAACCAGGTCCTTGCGGAACTCTTCGATCTCCTGGTCCGCCTCGGAATCCGGCTCGGCGGGAAGCAGCATGCGAGACTTGATGTGAATCAGAGTGGCCGCCATCACCAGAAAATCCCCGGCAACCGTGACATTAAGATCTTTCATCATCTCCAGATAGCGTAGATACTGATCCGCGATCTGGGCCAGAGAAATATCGTAGATGTCGATCTCCTGCTGGCGGATCAAATGAAGGAGAAGATCCAGAGGCCCTTCAAAAATCTCAAGCTGTACGGTGTAAGCCTGATTGCAGGTCTGGAGCGGCGAAGTTACGCCGGATTCTCCGGTCACGTCAGTTGCCATTTCCAACTACATCCTGCCTTGTCTGAATTGCCGAGCAAACCACTTGATCACCCGATTCTTGCCTAGTTGCGGTTAGTAGCTTATCTTCATGGCCTGACGTACCTCATCCATGGTTGTCCTGGCGATTTCTCTGGCCCTGGAGCTCCCTGCAAACAATATTTCCTTCACGTGGTCCGGGGAATTTTCCAGTTCCTTCCGCTTTTCATGGAGGGGTTGAATCACGGGAAGCATATTCTCGAGCAAACGCTGCTTGCAGTCAGTACACCCGATTCCGGCTGTGGTGCATCCTTCCCGGACCCATTTCTGACCTGCACTATCGGTGAAGACCTTGTGGTAATCAAAAACAGGACATTTTTCCGGATCGCCTGGATCGGTAAGTCGTTTCCGGGCCGGATCCGTCATCATCGTCATGATTTTTTTGGAGGCACTCTTGGGATCACCTGAGAGCGGTATCTGGTTGCCGTAACTTTTACTCATCTTTCTACCGTCGGTACCGGGCAGCCGTGCCACCTGGGTCATCTTGGACTCGGGCTCGGGAAAGACGGGCCCGTAGAGGTGGTTGAAGCGCCGGGCGACTTCGCGGCACAAC
>JAPYTY010000546.1 GCA_029942065.1 Acidobacteriota bacterium
CCTCTGCTTGTCACCTCCTGCCTGTCCACCGCGATTTATTTCCTTTTGATTGGAATGAGTCCACTGCCCAGCGACTTTCAGGCCCTGCTCCAGGCCGCTCCACTTCTTCAAGAAATTGAGGTTTGGATAGGCGAAAGAAAGCACTCGGTCGACCCTCAAATCAATGATAACCAGGTCTATTACCCTTTGGGAAAATTGGGTGAAATCGTGGGTTTCGAGTGGAGCGAGAGTGGAGGGCTCCTTACCATCGAAGGGTCTCGGGGAACTCTCCAGCTGGTGGACGGTCGCCCCCTGGTCCGTTTCGAGGGAGAATACATTTTGCTGTCCTCACCCGCTTGGAGGAGAGAACCGAATCATTGGTATGTGAGCGAAGACTTCCTCACCAAGATCCTTCCCCTGGTATCGGACCGCAGCCTCACCCAGTTCTCTCAGAAGCGTTATCGAATGGAGGCTCTGGAGGAAAATCAGGTCCAGATAAGGGTCAGCAACTTCCCGGATCATGTGAGGGTTGTTTTCGAACCAACCTTTGACGCTCCTATTCAAATCCGCGAATTTGAGGACTACATTCAGGTTGAATTCTCCGAGTATCTGGTTCGCCCGGAGTTTCCCTCTACCCTTCCCGACCGCCGCCTGGTCTCTTCTGTTGAATTCGATCCCAGCAACGTCTATGGAGCCTTCCGTATCAAGAAGGGCGATTTTTTCCATAGCTTTCGGGAATCGACTCTCAGTGGCCCCACCCGAAGGATCATCGACGTTCATGCGGCGCCTTTGGTGCCGGACACACGGGGGACCACTTCCCTACTATCCTCCAATCCTGATATGGCCCCCTCTGTGCCGAGTCCAATCGGATCACCCACCCTCCCAACCCAGAGTGTTTTTGAAAACATTATCACCATTGATCCAGGACACGGAGGAGGGGACTTTGGGGTCAATTCGATGGAAGGCATGGCCGAGAAGAATCTGACTCTGAGGATCGCCAATCTGATTGAATCAGAGCTGAAAAGATATGGCTACCGAGCCATGTTGACACGCACTCGCGACGTCGAACTGGCTGTCGAACAAAGAGGGTCGGTTGGCAATCATTATCGCTCCAGAGCCTATTTGAGCCTTCACATCGGGGGTACACCCTCGCCCGAAACCCGTGGCCCCATGGTCTTTTTGCATCGATATCCTGAGAATCGGACGGAAGAAGGGAATGGGATGCCGGTGACTCTCCCCTCCAGCTCCAATGATCCGCCCACCCGCGAAGACGGCAGGCTCGTGCCCTGGGGCCAGGGTCAGGGACAGTACCTGCGTTCGAGTCAACGGCTGGCAGGACAGGCTCAAAGGGAGCTGAATCTCCTCTGGGGAGTCCAAAACAGCGTCCGTGAGGTCCCTCTGGCGGGTCTGGCTCCGGTCGCCGCGCCGGCGATACTCGTGGAAGCGGGCTTTTTGACCAATCCGGAAGACCAGGAAATGCTTTTATCGTTGGATTTTCAGGAACAGCTGGCAGCTGCTCTCTCCAGAGCCATCGTGATGTTCCTGGAGGACGCCCCGGCAACTGAACCGGAAATGAACGATCGATGAAGGACAATCGCACCATACTCATTGCCCTGGGCCTGGTCTGCCTGGTCGTGACAGTAACCTCCTTGCTCTATTTCGCAGAACGCAGGCGCCAGGAG
>JAPYTY010000547.1 GCA_029942065.1 Acidobacteriota bacterium
CGACAATGTATTCTGGATATCCAAGCCCTGCTCCCCCGTAGTCGGGGGCCACAATGGCACCCATCATGCCCAGCTCACCCAGTTTTTTCAGGATTTCTACAGGGAAGTTCTGATTCTCATCCCATTCCAGGGAATAAGGGGCGATTTCCTTGAGGGCAAAGTCACGGATGGTCTCTCGCAGGATTTCCTGTTCCTGGGTGTATCCATAGGCCACGCCCCAATTTTAACGGTAAAGGCGCCTGAGGGACAACGTGGGTCGTGCATTCGTGCGGTCATGCATTTGAATGGCCCCTTATGCCGCTCACAGAGCGGCCGCTACAACGACCTTGCTGTGCTGGTTGAATTCAGAGGGCTAAGGAAAAGAAAAAAATTTCCTTCTCTGTGTCTTTGTGTCTCTGTGGTGAAAATTTCTTCTCTTTATCTTGGTGGTAGAAATGGAACGGGCTAAGGGAGTACCTCCAGAAGCGCCTCACAGACGTAATCCACCTGCTCCTCGGTCATATGGGGAAACATGGGAAGAGAAAGAATCGATTCTGCGGCAGCCTCCGCTTCGGGAAATTCCCCCGCCTTATATCCCAGATAGCGGTAACCTTCCTGAAGATGAAGGGAAATCGGGTAGTGCAGCCCGGTTTGGATTTCACGGCCGGACAACTCTTCGCTAACTCTCAGGCGATCCGGCACACGAACCACAAAGACATGATACACGTGCTTTCTTCCAGCCGGTTCGACCGGCAGGACAATGCGGTCATCCTGCAGTCTTTCCATATACCATCCAGCTGCCTGCCGTCGGCCCTCATTCCAATCGTTCAGTCTTGGCAACTTCACGTTCAGCACCGCCCCCTGCAGCGCATCCAGCCTCATGTTCCACCCGCGCGGTGAAACATAGACGTATTTTTCGCTCTGACCATGGTCGCGCCAGCAACGCATTCGACGATCCCTTTCGGGATCATCGGTGACGACAGCTCCGCCATCGCCCATGCCTCCCAGATTCTTGCCCGGGTAGAAGCTGAATGCACCTGCCTGGCCGAAGGTTCCAGCCTGTCTTTCCTTGCCGTCCATCGAGTAGAGCGCACCATGGGCTTGAGCGGCGTCTTCGACTACCTTCAACCGAAACCGCTCAGCCAGGGCCAGGACCGGCTCCATATCCACCGACAGCCCATAAAGGTGAACCGGGAGCACGGCAGTCACCGGACGTTTGGAGTGTTTATTGATCAGGCCTCCATCCGGTTGAACCTGACACTCCTGTTCCAGGAACTCCGCCAGCCGCTCCACAGAAATGTTGTAGGTTTCCTTTTCAATATCGACAAAAACCGGATGGGCGCCAACTGAAATGACGGCTTCAATCGTGGCTACGAAAGTATGAGAGACGGTGATGACTTCTTCACCCTGACCCACCCCGGCAGCCATTAGCGCCAGCTTCAAGGCGGCGGTTCCGCTGGCACAAGCAACCGCGAAGCGCGTCCCACAATAATCCGCAAAACTCTCTTCAAGCTTTTTGACATGGGGGCCGCCGATAAAACTGGATTGATCGATTATCTCAGCGAAAAGCGCATCCACCTCCTCGCGCACTTCCCGATGGAGGGCACCCAGATCTGCGAAAGGCACTTTCATACTTGCTCCAAATTCACGGGGAACCCATCCGTTCAATCAGCCGTGGAG
>JAPYTY010000548.1 GCA_029942065.1 Acidobacteriota bacterium
TCCATCGTGGCCAGGAAACCCATCCAAAAAGGCGAATTGTTCTCTGAAGAAAATTTAACAGTAAAACGTCCGGGGACGGGAATTTCGCCCATGGTGTGGGATGAGCTTATGGGTAAAGTTTCTCCCAGAAACTTTAAGGATGATGAACTGATTGCTTTATAATGGACAGAGTATCACGAGTGAATACCAATCATCATGAAAATAGTGGACATTCAAGATTAATCTCAATTCGTGAGAATTTGTAGTGAATAAAGAGCTGATGAGAAATATTTGCGTGGTTACTGGTACTCGTGCCGAATACGGCCTCCTTCGCTGGTTGATGGATGGGATTAATAAATCCCCGGTTCTCGATCTGCAAATCATCGCTACGGGGATGCACTTGTCGCCAGAGTTTGGGCTGACCTACAGAGATATTGAAAAGGATGGGTTCTGTATTGACAAAAAAGTGGAAATGGTACTGTCTGCCGATACACCCAGTGCTATCACTAAGTCCACTGGTTTGGGTATGATTGGGTTTGCGGATGCTTTGTCCGAACTGGAGCCTGACCTGGTGATTATTCTGGGTGACCGTTATGAGCTTCTAGCTGTTGCCTTTTCCGCACTGTTGGCACTAATCCCTATCGCACATATTTCTGGAGGAGAAACAACGGAAGGAGCCTTTGACGAAGCCATCCGTCATTCTATCACCAAGGTGGCCTGGTGGCATTTTGTTGCAGCGGAAGCATTTAAGAAACGGGTTATCCAAATGGGAGAAGATCCAAAGAGAGTGTTCAATGTTGGCGGTTTGGGTGTGGATGCCATTAAAAAAACGAGACTACTTTCGAAAAAAGAATTGGTTGAAAAAACAGGAATTCAATTTGGCAAGAAAAACCTTCTGGTTACTTATCACCCCGTCACCCTTGAACATAATAGCTCACAAAAGCATTTCCGGGTTCTATTGGATGTACTGGATGAAATGAAGGATATTTATCTCATATTTACTATGCCCAATTCAGATTCAGATGGCAGGATTATTAAAGAGTTGATCGATGAGTTTGTTTCAAGCCATAGCCATAGATCGATTGCATTTACCTCTATGGGCCATATCAACTACCTTTCTGCCCTGCAATATTTGGATGGCGTAATGGGAAACTCCTCCAGCGGGCTGGCAGAAGCTCCTACTTTTAAAATCGGTACCATCAATATCGGAGACCGGCAGAAGGGGAGACTGAAAGCCAAAAGCGTGATTGACTGCCAGCCGACAAAAGAATCGATAATAAAGGCTGTTGAGAGACTCTACAGCGAGGATTTTTTGAATATGTTACCCACTATTGAAAATCCCTACGGGGAAGTGGCCGTGTCCGAAAAAATCCTGGATATTTTGGAAAATACCCCGTTGCCAGATGAGCTGAAAAAAGAATTCTACAGTTTATGAAAAACATCACCATCCAGCCCGACATCACCATCCGCCAGGCCATGAAAAAATTGAACCAGAGTGGTGAAAAGTGTCTGGTCATCACCGATGATAAAAAAAATCTCCTGGGCACCTTGAGCGACGGTGATCTGCGTAAGGCCATCCTCAACGGGCATGCCGTAGGAGACTCCATCAAGGATATTTACCACAGTAAGCCCACCATTCTGGTTGAAGGTGAATACAGTTTGCAGGACGCCAAAAAAT
>JAPYTY010000549.1 GCA_029942065.1 Acidobacteriota bacterium
TTCACGAGGGCCAGTTGGAGGCCTTCAAGTCGCTGTGTGAGAGGTTTGTCGAGAAAACCAGCAGCGAATCCGAGTGCCTCTACTACGGGTTCAGTTTCGATGAGGACCAGGTTCATTGCCGCGAAGGTTACCAGGGCGCCGAGGCTGTCCTGGCTCACCTCGAGAACGTGGGTGATCTGCTCGAGGAGGCCTTGACGATTGCAGACCTGACTCGTCTGGAGATCCATGGGCCGGAAGAGGAACTGGCGGGGCTTCGGGAACCGCTGAAGGATTTGGGGCCTCAGTTTTTCATCCTGGAGTACGGGTTCCGCCGCTGAGTCGGCGTTCATCTTGACTTCTTCAGACCTGGGTTCTAGAGTGCTCGGTACTATCCTGACTGATCCGGGTAAATGGATGGGCCGGAGTAACGGCCCTTTTAAAATGGGTACCAAGGAGGAAAAAATGCGCCTGATTCATCGGTTCCTTTTTGCTTGTTCGATTGTTGTTCTTCTTTCTGTCTCGGCTTATGCCCAGACCTTGCATCCGCTGGTGGCGGCTCACGGCTACGCGGATCTGATTCTGGTCAACGGGAAGGTGGTCAGCATGGATGACCGCACCATCGTTCCCAACACCCCGGGCAACATCTATGAAGCGATGGCCGTCAAGGGCAAGAGAATCATAGCTCTGGGGACCAATGCTGAAATCCGGGCACTGGCCGGACCGGCAACCCAGGTCATCGAGGTGGGGAACAAAACCGTTCTTCCAGGCCTGATCCAGCCTCACTACCATCTGTTCGGTACGGCTGCCAGGCGATACGGCCCCGAGTACGGGCTGGTCGACCCCAGCGTCAAGTTGACGGTCAAGGCGGAGACCAGCGCCGAGGCGACCGCCAAGAAGTTAAGAGACACGGTCGTCAACGCCATCGACGTACAGGACCTGGAAAAGGGACAGTGGATCACCGTCAGTCTCGAAGAAGGGGACGAAAACCGTCGCGGTACCACCTATTCGTGGCTTTACCTGGGGAACATCAATCGACGGCAGCTGGATCCCGGCACTGAAGACTATCCGGTGCTGGTCAAGACCGGCCTTCAAGGAGTGTTCAATACGGCGGCCATGGATGCATTCAAGCAAGAGTTTCCCGACTGGGCTGACCACGCGGATCTGGAAAATCCATTTGGCTCCTCGGAGAACGGCTACGTGGCGGTTCCGGAGCTGGGCGCGTTGACTTTCGAGTTCTGGTGGAAGGACAAGCCTCTGGACGAACTGGCCGAAGTCATGCTCCTGCACGGAGAGGACATCCTGGCCAGTGGCTATACAACCGTGGCCACCAGGATCCTGTATCCGCGGGTGGTGGCCGCCTTTCATCATCTCAACCGGGAAGAGAAGATGGTTCATCGCCTGGCCTATTACATCGAATCACAGCGAGGCAATTTCTTGAACGTCAAGTCGATCCGCGAGTTCTACCGAGGGATGGGGGCTCCCTGGACCACTCACTCCGGAGGCCACGAAATGCTGTGGCTCAATGGGATGACCAATGAAGTCTGGGATTCGATCTACAACGAGGTGTGTCTGGGGCCTGACGTGCCGGCCCCCCCGGAAATCAAGGCGCGCGAGCGCTGTCCCGGACCCGGCAGCAAGCCCTGGGAGTCGGTCAAGGCCAGAA
>JAPYTY010000550.1 GCA_029942065.1 Acidobacteriota bacterium
ACGGAATTTTCCGAAAAATCATTGAAAATTATTAAAAATGAGATCTAAAAAAAAGAAAAGGCCGTGGAGAGTAATCTCCACGGCCTGTTTGCTCCTGATTTCTACTTCGGCCCTACGAAGATTACAGCTCTCCGGCGTTCTTGGACGATTAAATGTCCCAGTTGCGCCAGAAAAAGCTGCGAATCATCATAGTGCCTTCCTACCCGTTAAGAATAGGTAAAACCCTTTGACGAAGTCAAGCGATTTTTGTGAAACAGCCGAGCGATTTCCGCGGAAGGCGAGAGTGGTGGGTGATGGGAGACTTCTGAATTCTGGATTCTGAATCCTGGACTCCTTCTTCTACCCATTCGACATCGACCCGAGGAAATCGGCGTTGCTTTCAACCTTGCTCAACTTCTCGAGCAGCAACTCCATCGACTCGGTTGAAGACAGTGGATTGAGCACCTTGCGCAACACCCAGATTCGATTCAGGTCGTCCGGCTCCAACAGTAACTCTTCCTTACGGGTACCCGATCGGTTGATATCAATTGCCGGGAAGATCCTCTTGTCGACCAGCTTACGGTCCAGATGGAGTTCCTGGTTTCCGGTTCCTTTGAACTCCTCAAAGATCACGTCATCCATCCGGCTTCCCGTATCAATCAAGGCGGTGGCCACAATGGTAAGGCTCCCTCCTTCCTCGATATTCCGGGCGGCACCAAAGAAACGCTTGGGGCGCTGCAACGCATTGGAGTCCACGCCACCGGACAGGACCTTGCCTGAAGGGGGCACGATGATGTTGTAGGCACGGGCCAGACGAGTGATCGAATCCAGCAAAATGACGACATCCTTCTTGTGCTCCACCAGGCGCTTTGCCTTCTCTATCACCATTTCAGCCACCTGGACGTGGCGAGTGGCGGGTTCGTCAAAGGTCGAACTGATGACCTCACCATGAACCGACCGCTGCATATCGGTCACTTCCTCAGGACGCTCGTCAATCAGAAGTACGATCAGAACAACTTCCGGATGATTGGTGGTCACTGAATTGGCGATACTCTGAAGGATCATCGTCTTACCTGCGCGAGGCGGTGAAACGATCAATCCGCGTTGTCCCTTACCGACAGGCGTCAGAAGGTCCATGACACGGCCGGCAAGGTTTGTCTTGGTGGTCTCCTGGTTAATCCTTTCATCAGGATAGATCGGAGTGAGATTTTCGAAAAAGGTTCTCTCTCGAGCCACCTCGGGATGTTCAAAGTTAATTGCCTCCACCTTGATCAGAGCGAAATAACGCTCGCCTTCCTTGGGAGGACGAACCTGGCCAGAAACCGTATCGCCGGTCTGCAAGTCGAATTTCCTGATCTGTGAGGGGGAGACGTAGATATCGTCCGGACCCGGAAGATAATTGTATTCAGGAGCCCTCAGAAATCCGAAGCCATCCGGCAGGGTCTCGAGAACTCCTTCTGAGAAAATCAAGCCGCTGCGCTCGGTTTGCGCCTTGAGGATCTGAAAGATCAGCTCCTGTTTTCTCATTCCAGCGGCCCCGGAAATACTCAGGTCCTTGGCCAGGCTGTTGAGCGCCTGACTTTTGAGTTCCTTGAGTTCCTGAATGTTTAAGGACTCGAGGGCTTGCTTAGCAGGCGCTTTGGCCCGTGATTCACC
>JAPYTY010000551.1 GCA_029942065.1 Acidobacteriota bacterium
GTCTCCGCCAGCCCTTCCTTGTTCAGCAACTCCTCCAGGTTAAACGGGATGATCTCCTTGGTAATGCTGTCCTCCTTCACCCGCACCAGTTCTGCCCGCTGCAGATAGGTGAGTTCCAAATATTCCTCGTCAATGAATCCACCGCCTTTGAAGATCAGATCATACAGCGTCATCTCCTCAAGCAAGGGATACCTTCCAGGCCGCTTCACATGTCCGGATAGAGCAACCCGGTGGTCGGGGATCATTTCTGTCAAGCTGTATATCTGCACCCGGTCCATAGGCTGGAGAAAAATGTCGTGCTCACGATCTCCCTCCATAGCTCTACCAAGGTTCACCTTGATGAGTTCTTCACGCAGGTCGCTCCGAAAACGGACGATATCGGCCCGATCTACGTAAGCGTCCCCCAGCAGACTGCCAGCCTGCATGATCAGCTCACTCAAGCGGAGGGAGTCGCCTAAATCATAAATACCGGGGCGCCCAACAGAGGCACCGGTAATGACCACCACATTCTGGCGTATATCGAGGACCGAGAAAAGCTGTACCTGGTCACCATCCTTCATGGCAAAGTCCATATCACGGTAGAGAATGTCATTCAGGTCAACATCCAGAAGGATCCTTTCCATTCCCACTTCTGCCCGTTCTTCGAACGGCACTATCCGATCCACCTGGGCACGGTCAAGATAGGCAGTAGTTTTCAAGCCACCGGCAATAGTGATCAGGTCTTCCAGGGTCTCCCCTTTTTTAAGCTCATAGATCGCCTCGCGCTTGATCTCTCCCTGGATAGAAACTGTCTTGCCCCGGGGCGGGATGAAGATGACATCGTCGAGCTGCAGGCGGACATCGTTCGTGGGCTTGCCGGTGAGAAGGTAATCGTATAAATCAATTCTCCCTACCTGTTTTCCGCCGCGGACCAGCCGGACATCCCGCAGAGAGCCAAGCGTTGTGAGACCCTTAAAGTAGTAAAGAGATGTAAAAAGTGTCGTTGATGGATTCACCGAATAAGCACCTGGCTGTCCCACTTCTCCCAGTGCCATAATCCGCAGGGGCCGCAGGTCCCCCAGGCTCACATCCAGGAAGGTTGTAGCATTCCCCTGTGATGGGTCAAGGCTGGCATATGACTGAGACAGAACAAGAAACAGTTTTTTCTCCAGGTTCTCTAATGTCAAGCCGTTCACAAATACCTGACCCACCTCTGGAATAAAGATAAATCCTTCCCGGCCTACTGTAAAGACCTGGCGGAATTGAGTTTCTCCCCACAGCATAATGATAATCTGGTCACCTGGGCCGATGCTGTAGTGAGGGTCTATAGCTCCCAGCGTTGATGCTTGAAATACTGCCGGATCTCCCTTAAAAACGTCGTAGCCAAAGTACTTCAGCCTTTTCTTACTCGGCTGCAACTGGCTCTCCAGTGACACTTCTTCAATATCTTCCAGCTCTTTCTCCTCCTGGATGGTCAGTTCTTCTTCCCCCATTGCGGGACTTTCCTCTTCTTCTACTGTAGGAATTTCTTCCTCCTCTATAATAGGCAGTGCTTCTTCTTCCACGACAGCAGGGACCTCCTCCTCTCCTATTAAAGGAAGAACTTCTTCCTTCACAATCGGTAAAATCTTTTCCTCGGGGGCTACC
>JAPYTY010000552.1 GCA_029942065.1 Acidobacteriota bacterium
GGTGAGGACTTCTGTATCTTCGTGGTGAATGGCTAATATTCGTTGAAAATTCTCTGAATCTCCTTCAAATCCCGGGTCCGGGTCAAGGCCAGCATCAGCAGGATGCGCGCCTTCTGGGGAGGGAGATTGTCGCCTTCCACAAAACCGTCACCGGAAATCACCTGGGCCCGGCCCTCACCACCCCGATTGGTGATGACAATGGGCAAACCGGCCTCGGCCAGGGCCTTGAGGGGGTCTCTCTGTTCCGGAGCTATTCTTTGTTGGACTGGAAATCCCTGGAAGATCAACCCTCCCAGATCAACATCCTTGAGCGCATCGAGAATGACCCCGGAAGCGCCGGCCGCCGTGCTCATGATCTCCACCCGGGGAAGGCTCTCGATCTGACTCACATCGAACTCGCTTTGATAGGTGTGCCTGCGCACGGGTGAGTGATAAAAGGTCACCTGATCCGGATCGATGTAGCCGAGGACTCCCACGCCCCGGGTATTGAAGGCTCCAGGCCGGCGTCCGGTTTTGAGGACGTCGCGGCTCGATTTGATTTCTTCGTCTAAAATAACGAAGACCCCTTTGCCTTTGGACTGGGGATCGGACACCACCCGGATGGCATCCAGCAGATTGCGGTCCCCGTCGTTTCCCAGGGTGCCGTGCCTGCGCTGGGAGGCCGCCAGGGCCACCGGTTTGTCGCTTTTTACCGTGAGATTGAGGAAAAAAGAGGTCTCCTCGGTGGTCTGGGTTCCGTGGGTCACGACGATTCCCGCCACCTCCGGTTCGGTCCGGAAGATTTCGTTGATGGTGTTTGCCAGACCGATCCACACCGTGGGCGACATCGAAGAACTTCCGATGCGGACGTGATCCAGGATCTCGACCCGGGCATAGTCGGCGATCTCGGGAACATCCCGGATGACGGCCTCAGCGCTGATACGACCGTCGGGTGTATTGGCAATGGTTCCTCCGGTTGCCACGATTTTGACCAGCGGAAGCGGGGAAGTGGTCTCGGAGGATTGACCAGACAGCGGCAGGGAAATGACGAGACTGACACTCAGAATGACCGGTAATGAAAACTGTTTCATAGGTGCCTCCTGGAGATGGGAACTCAACCTGAAAGGATGCTATCGGGGGAGGCTGCAGGTGTCAACGCCAACCCTCAGCCCGAGGCTGGGTTGAAACTTCGAATTGGTTTCGGATTTGGGACTTCGGATTTGGGGATTCCCGGATTCCTGCCACGAATCACTCAACCTGCCAGGTATCTTTATTTTCCCCATGCGGCCTGATACCTTTGTTGACATGGAGCGTGGGACTGCCTGGTTTGTGAGGGGTGTGGACTATACCTCCACCCTGCTTGCGGCAGGGGTGACCGCAGGGGCGGTTCATTTCTTGATTCCGTCCCATTGGCCGGCATGGGTGGGCATGGTTTTAGGGATGTTCCTGGGCATGGTGGTCTTGCTCGTTGTTTTCATGGGCTTCTCACTGGTGGCAGGACCTTTTGGGATCTTGATGCCCGGTATGACGGCTGCCATGGCAGCGGGCATGGTGTGCGGTATGACGATGACTGCACAGAAAGCTTCATTTGTCGAAGCCCTCACGGTGGGTGCTCTGATCGGTCTGGGGATAGCGGTGTCCTTC
>JAPYTY010000553.1 GCA_029942065.1 Acidobacteriota bacterium
GCATCCCACCGCCCTGGCTACCGCGGCCTGCAAATCGGTTTCGACCTCTTCCATGATGTTTTGACTGGCAGGGATGCTCTGCATGTTCTGGGGAGCACCTCGCATGTGCATCAAAATCACCCCGGCATCCCACTTTTTGATGACTTCCGGCAGTTCGGAATCAAATCGAAAGGCGCTGATGTCATTGACGATATCCGCTCCCTCTTTTAACGCTTCTTCCGCCACCTGAGACTTGTAGGTATCGATCGATATCGGAAGTGAAACAAGCTGACGCACCTCCTTGAGTACCGGCAGGATTCGCTTCAACTCCTCCTCACCAGTAACCGCTTCGGCGCCGGGCCGGGAGGATTCCCCTCCCAGGTCCAGAATATCCGCTCCGTTTTCAGCTAGGTCCAAGCAGCGCTCGATCGCCTGCGGAGCCTCCCGGTATCGGCCTCCGTCAAAGAAAGAGTCGGGAGTCACGTTCACCACACCCATGAGGTGAGTGCGTCTTCCCAGTTCCAGTTTCTTATCTCGGGCCCGAAAGGTATAGGCTCTTCTGGACGTGAAGTTGTTTGCCAGGGACAGAGCCGCTTGCGCCACTTTTTTGATCTCGCGTTCTAGGCGGGGGCTGGACTATCGTCAGGATTCACCAGCGAGGGAATCGCCTGTTTTTTTTCTTTTTCTTTTTCCTTCTCTTCCGGCATCGGCTCGGGCTGATCCGGAATCTCCGGTACCACGTCCCTCTGGATTTTTTCGCCTTTCATGAGCAGGCCAACCTCTTCACCATCCAGGGTTTCGTACTCCAGAAGAGCCTCCGCCAGGCGGATCAACTCTTCCCGCTGTTTCTCCAGGATGGTTCGGGCCTTCTTGTCACCCTCCAGAACCAACTTCTTGACTTCCTGGTCGATCTCCATCGCGGTTTGTTCACTGTAATCCAGATGCTGAGCGATCTCTCTGCCCAGGAAGATCTGTTCTTCCCTCTTGCCGAAGGTCAGGGGTCCCATTTTCTCGCTCATGCCCCACTCGCAGACCATTTTTCGGGCACGTTCTGTGACCCGTTCCAGATCATTGGAAGCTCCTGTGGTACAGCTTCCCAGAAAAATTTCCTCGGCAGCCTTACCGGCCAGAAGGATGGCGAGGGAGGCTTCCATATATTCTTTGGTGTAGTTGTAGGTATCCTCTACAGGAAGCTGCATGGTGACACCCAGTGCCCGCCCTCGAGGAATGATGGTGACCTTGTGCAACGGGTCGGCAGCCGGCAGCTTATAAGCCACCAGGGCATGACCCGCCTCATGATAGGCGGTACTGCGCTTTTCCTTATCGCTCATGATCATGGACTTGCGTTCCTTGCCCATCATCACCTTGTCTTTGGCTTCCTCGAAGTCCGCCATGGCCACAGATTTACGGCTGAATCGGGCTGCGATAAGAGCAGCCTCATTGACCAGGTTGGCCAACTGGGCCCCTGAGAATCCAGGAGTGCCTCTGGCCATAATGGAGATGTCGACATCTTTCCCTAGCGGAATTTTCCGAGTGTGGACCTTGAGGATCCCCTCTCTTCCCTTGATGTCCGGCAGACTGACCACCACTTCACGATCAAAGCGACCGGGGCGCAGAAGAGCAGGGTCCAGGACATCCGCAC
>JAPYTY010000554.1 GCA_029942065.1 Acidobacteriota bacterium
CGGATTCCTGGTCCAGAGCAGCAATCCTGCTAATGCGCCTCAGCACCGACCGCCGCCGTTTTGCCAGGATATCCTCTGTTAAATCGTCCTCGCTGAATTTCACCAGGCTTTTGATGCTCCGCTCATTTTTTCGGAGTTGATCTCGATACCTGGACAGCTCTTTGACGACCACCGAGGAACGAGACAGAACTTCGAGAATTCCCAATTGTCCTTTTTCAATCCTCTTGGCGATTTCAATTTCCCCCTGCCGGGTCAGCAAGGGTACCGTACCCATTTCTCTTAGATACATTCGCACCGGATCGTTGGTATTATCCCAGGTTTCAGCAGTAGGGGGTAAGCTCATGATCCTCCTCTAAGGTTGTTGTCGGCCTCTCCGGGAGGCATCAATCTATCATTTTTAGGTGGCGTGATGTGTTTTTTTTTGTGAATAGCGGGCGCGATGCAGTAGAGACTTTATGCAAACTGCTTGCGACACCTCGATTCTCACGGTTTCGACCTCTGAAAAACCTCCGCTTTTCATGCTGGCACCACCCAGGATGGCCAGATGCCGTTCATCAAGGGACAGCATGCGATGAGAAAAGCGCCCTCCAGGCGAACCGCACCCAAACTGGTGATCGCCCTGGGAAAAACGGGAAGACCTGGCTGAACCACTTCCTGTGGGCCCACATTCCTCAGAATAGCCTCTACCGACATGAGTCTTCTCGACCCTCCCTTTTAAAGACAGCGCAACCTATCAGTCCTCCGCCTTTGCGTCAACCATTCTCTGGTCATCGTCCACTGAGACAGGTGACTCCGAACACCTCGTCTAATGGATCAGATTTTTCAATCTAACCCACCTCAATTAAGGTAATTTATGAGTGTGACCTTGGAGACTTGGGCTAGCCCCCATTGATTGGGAAGTGCAAACCGGGCTAAAAGCTTGCCACTTCCTTCAGCTGCACAGACATCTGGGACCCATCCTCCTGGTTCTGAACGTCTGAACTCGTCTATTTGAGAAGAGTTTTTTGAGCTTTTCCACCCTGATGGGCTTGGTGTGAAAATCATTCATCCCGGAGGCGAGGCTGGCTTCCTGATCTTCCTTCAAGGTAGCGGCTGTCAGTGCAATGATGGGGAGTTGCATCTTGAGATCATTCCTGATGATCCGAGCTGCATCGAGACCTCCCAGGACCGGCATCTGAAGGTCCATCAAGATGAGATCGTAGGAGTTCGATCTGGCCATGTCGACTCCCTCCTGTCCATCGGAGGCCAAATCCACCTGACAGCCTATTTTTTTCCAGCATCACGGAGATGAGCTTTCGATTGACCACATTGTCCTCAACAGCAAGAATCTTGAGATCCTTGCAGGAAAGCTCCTCGGCCAAATGGCGAGCGATGATTTGACCGGCTTCTCGGTGGTCGCCAAAAACCATTTTCAGGACTGTAACGAATTCAGCTTGACCCACAGGCTTGGGCATAAAGGCGTCGAACCCAGGTTCCTTGGCTCTCCTGGCAGACCCAGGCGCCGGATCCGATGAGACCGCCATCAATTTACCTGCACCCAATTGAAAGGATCCTATCCCTCCCCCGATCACTCAACCGGTTATCAGGGAAAGCGTCATTGGTTTCTTCATTGTCTGATCCA
>JAPYTY010000555.1 GCA_029942065.1 Acidobacteriota bacterium
TCCTTGACATGACTGGCCAGGATGAGACTGGACATGCTGGGAGACAGGTTTTCATGTTTGTTCGACATATAGAGCTGGTTTTCAACGTAGTACTCGGGATTCTTCAGCTTTCCGATGTCATGGTAGTAAGCACCCACTCGAACCAGTAAAGGATTGGCCCCGATAGCTTCGGCCGCAGCTTCTGCCAGGGAGCCCACAATGATGCTGTGGTGATAGGTGCCCGGAGCCTCGACTGCCAAACGCCGCAAAACGGGGTTGTTCAAGTTGGACAGTTCGAGCAACTTGATATCCGTCGTGATGTTAAACAGATATTCGAGAATGGGAAGACACAAGGAAGCCAACATGGCGGCAAAAAGGCCGCTCAACAGCCCACACGAGGCCCGTACCAGGAAGGGGACCCATTGAAAACTCGTTTCCGAAGCGTAGAGTTGAAGAGCTAGCACCGTCAGGAGATTGACCACGCCAATAATGAAACCTCCCTTGATGATGGCCGCCCGATCACGATAGGTTCCCATCAAATAGATGGCAGCCAGACTTCCTGCA
This sequence comes from Acidobacteriota bacterium, assembly GCA_029942065.1. GTDB lineage: Bacteria > Acidobacteriota > UBA6911 > RPQK01 > JADFOI01 > JAPYTY01. Next base: position 544 of record JAPYTY010000555.1, read on the forward strand.
AGGGAGTACACAAACATCGAATTCTCGCCGGTGAGGAGTCCCACGAAGACAGCAAAAATAAGGGCAAAGAGCACAGCAATCTGAACGTCAACTAACAGAATCGTCAAAATGGAACCCAAAGCGACGGGCGCGAGAAAGTAGAACAAAAGAGGATCCTGAAGGCTCTCCAATCTGAGGCTGCCGGCAACGACCTCGGCCAAAAAAATGTGAATTCTTGTCACCAGTAAAGTGGTACACAAAACCAAGACGAGAAGAAGATAGTGACTTCGAATCTCTTTGAGCTGTTTCTGGTAGGCAAGCAGGTACTTCCAGACGGCGAATAGAAAAAAGAATACCATCAAGAAAATCCCGATAGATTTCCCTAGTAAGCTCCGAGGTTGTTGCAGCCTCAAGAGTTGATCCAGCGCTGTTTTTTCTATGGCTTCGATCTCGTCTCCAGCCCGCACCAAAGTCCGCCCCTTCTTGATCTGGATCAAAACTGGGTTGACCTGCTGTAGGTAGAGCTGTTCCATGTCGCCGCTGGCGCTGGCGTTGTAATAGACATTTGGAACAATCCAGCTCTCCAGGAAAGTGATGATCTCTTTTTTTTCCTCCCCGGTTACCGCGGTCAACTGGTACTCGTTTTGCCGCAACAGGTCGCGCCCCTGATCCAGATCCCGCAAAGCCGTCCAGTCCTGAATCAGTTCATCTTCCTTGGAAATGGTGTTGCGAAGAATAAGACCCTGCTCCTGGTAGGGCAGTAGAGTATCGCGGCTCAAGATCACTCCCGGGGATTTCATTCCCTCCTGTACCAGCGTGACCATCTGGTTTTCCAGGCTGGAGGAAAAGGAGTGCCTCAGGCAGATTTCCAGGACCTCGCCTTGAGTGAAGCGTGGAAGCCGTTCTCGAAGGACCGGGAAAAGCCTCTGCTGGGCTTCCTCGGAAAGGGGATCCGTATTGCCGGGGATCACCCTTGCTTCGGCGATCAGCCGCCTTGCCTCAGCGAAGGCACCTCGAAGTTCGGCGGTAATCCGGTTGTTCATCTTGAGATCCAGATCAAAAACCGCCGGCACGGTCCTTCTC
>JAPYTY010000556.1 GCA_029942065.1 Acidobacteriota bacterium
ATCCATGACCCACCCGGCCAACGGCAACAACCAGGTCCTGCTTCGAGTGAGAGATTTAAAAACCCACTTCCCGGTGCGGGAGGGCGTATTCTCGCGCGTGGCGGCCTGGGTCAGAGCCGTGGACGGCGTCTCCTTCGAGATTCATGAAGGCGAAACCCTGGGACTGGTGGGAGAAAGCGGCTGCGGGAAGACCACGGTGGGCCACTCGGTGTTGCGATTGATTGACTACACGGCGGGAACCGTTGAGTTCGAGGGGAAAGATCTGAACCGCATGCCGCCTGCCGAACTGCGCGCCATGCGTCAGGACATGCAGATCATTTTCCAGGACCCATTCAGTTCCCTCAATCCCCGGATGACGGTGGGAAGCATCATCGGCGAAGCCCTGGCCATCCACGGCCGAGGCAACCGCAGAGAAAGGGCTGAGATCGTTCGCGAAACGCTCCAGAAGTGCGGACTCGATCCCGCCTACACCAACCGATTCCCCCATGAATTCTCCGGCGGCCAGAGGCAGCGCATCGGGATCGCCAGGGCGCTGGCATTGAACCCCAGGTTCATTGTCTGCGATGAGCCGGTCTCGGCTCTGGACGTCTCCATTCAGTCCCAGATCATCAATCTGCTGGCCGAACTGAAGGAGCAATATGACCTGGCCTATCTTTTTATCGCCCATGACCTGTCGGTAGTGGAATACATCAGTGACCGTGTGGCCGTCATGTATCTGGGCAGGATCGTTGAGGTGGCCACCAGCGATGAGCTTTACCACAACCCGCTCCATCCCTACACCCAGGCGTTGCTTTCGGCGGTCCCCGTCCCCGATCCCACCCGGAAAAAGCAGCGCACCGTCCTTCCGGGCGATGTTCCCTCTCCAATTGATCCTCCCTCCGGGTGCCGTTTCCATCCCCGCTGCCCACTTGCCATCGACATCTGCAAGCAGGAAGAACCGCAAAAATCCGAGGTCGATGGGCATAGCGTGTGGTGCCATGTGGCCGAGGAGCAGCGTTGAGGGTGGGAGAAAAACGAGCTAGCCTGAGTTCCGAAGTGGTTTGCTATACTGACCTGTCCTATGGATAAGCCCCGCCGCATTATCAGAATCGCGCTGCTGGTTTTCTGCGGATCTCTAAGCCTCCTTGCCGCCCAGGACGACAGAACCGTCACCGCTCTTTACGTGGAAACTCCCATCCTGATTGACGGGAACCTGGATGAGGCGGCCTGGAGCCTGGCTCAACCGAGCGGAGATTTCGTCCAGAACGAGCCCAGAACGGGAGAACCGGCCACCGAGCAGACCGAAGTCCGGATTCTTTACGATGACGAAAACCTCTACATCGGGGTCTACTGTTTTGACTCGGCCGGCCGGGAGGGCATCACCGTCACCGAGGTGAAGAGGGATTATCGTCCCTTTGACAACGACCATTTCTCCTTCGTCCTGGATACCTTTGACGACAATCGCAACGCCTTCTTGTTTGGAACCAACCCACAAGGAGCCCAGCGCGAGGGTCAGGTGGAAGGAGACGGCAACAGCACCAACTTCGACTGGGATGCCATCTGGTCTGTGGAAACCAGGATCACCGAGCAGGGCTGGCAAGCGGAATTTGCCATTCCTTTCAAGA
>JAPYTY010000557.1 GCA_029942065.1 Acidobacteriota bacterium
GTGGAGAAGCTCACTACCGCTCGCAAAAAACAAGAAGTGTTCAAGTTTTCAAATTCGGATTTGGGACTTCGGATTTCGGATTTTCCATCAGATGGCAGGGCTCACAATCATCTGTCCTACGTCTTCTTCACCTTCTCTCCGGGAAGCTTGTGTCCCTCCTGTGCGTACCATTGCATCTGGCTCATGATCCCACGAAAAATTTTTACATCCCTGGGACTCAGATCGGCCCGTCCCAGGAACCTCCGGATCGAGCGCATGATGTGCTCGGGATTCTGAGAACTCAAAAATCCAATCTGGACGAGCACCTCTTCAACCCTCTGGAACATTTGCTCCCGCTCCTGGTCCGAGGCCAGTTCGAGGGCCTCCCCTTCCGCGACATGGCTGCTGGTGAAAACCTCATAGGCGAGCACCATCACCGCCTGGGCCAGATTCAAAACCGAATAGTCGGGATTGGAAGGAACCGAAACCAGGTATTGACAGCGGGCCAGCTGGTTGTCACTCAGCCCTCGTCTTTCCGGACCGAACACCAGTGCCACCCGCTGAGACCCGGCCTGTTCCCGGATCAGCGGGGCAATCTCTCGTGGAGTGTAAATGGACTGGTTCCTTTCTCGTTTTCTGAGTGAGGTTGTACCGACGATGAGATGGTCCCGGGCCACCGCATCATCCAGGCTGGAGTAGTCCTCGGCCGAGTCGACCAGGTCGATGGCCTTTCCCGCCATCATCCGACACTCCTCGGTGATCCGTTCCCGGGGTGCCACCAGTTTCAGGCGCTCCAGCCCCATGTTCTTCATGGCGCGGGCCACCGCTCCGATATTGCCCCCTTTACGGGTTCCAACCAATACAACGGAAATATTCTTTGAGAAAGGAGTCTGTTCTACCACAGTTCGGTATGGAATCCCTTTATTTTAAATAGATTACCAAAGAAGCACTTTTAAAACAGCCCATCGGGGAACCCTTCGTTTCAGGATGAACGTATATGATAAGTTCGCCATCATGAAAGGATTTTAACCATGAATGTTCAAAGAATCATACTCGGAGCTTCCCTATCGGTGTTGCCCGTTACCGCCCTGCTGGCTTTCTCGAGCGGTCCCCTGCCCCGGTTCACCGGAGGGTTCCAGGAAGAGACTTGTGTTGCCTGCCACGATAGTTTTCCACTTAATGAAGGACGCACCCGCGGCGGAGATCTCCACATCAGTGGAGTTCCGGAATCCTACCGCGGCGGGGAATCTTATCCCATTACGGTTCTCATCGGTCAGCCTGGCCAGTCCCGCTGGGGTTTCCAGCTCTCTGCACGTCGAGCAGCTTCAGGTGGGCAGGCCGGTCAGCTGGTACCGGCAGATGATAGGACCCAGCTACTCGAGGAAGGCGGGATTCAGTACATCCAGCAAACCTCCCAGGGTTCCCGCAACACAACTTCCAACCGACCCATAGAATTCCGATTCAAATGGATCGCTCCCGATCCTTCCCACGGCCCTGTCTTCTTCAATGGAACCGGCAACGCAGCTGATGGCAGCGGCGATCCCAGCGGGGATTACATCTACACGGCAGGCGCCTACAGCGACGCTCCTAGAACGGCAGAGACACTGCTGACAAG
>JAPYTY010000558.1 GCA_029942065.1 Acidobacteriota bacterium
ACTTTGACCAGACTGGAGAGAGCCTCTCTCACACGAGACTGATCTTCAGCACGAACAGCGAATAAAATAAATCCGCCTCCTCCAGCTCCCAGAACCTTTCCTCCCAGGGCACCCGCCTGGCGTGCCGTCTGGTAAATTTCTTCGATGGTTGGATTGGTGATGCCTTTGGCCAGGGTTCGTTTGAGCTGCCAGGAATCATGAAGCAAGGTTCCAAATTCGTCCAGGTTGTCTTCACTGGTAAGCAGGCGGATTGCCTCGTCGACCATCTGGCGCATCTCCAGGAGTTCGGTCCTGTGTTGATCCATTTCCTTGATCTGTTGCGCTGCCAGAACAGGAGCCTCCCGGAAAATGCCGGTGAAATAGAGCAACAGTCGACTCTCCAGAGCCGCCGTTCTTTCCGGTTCGAGGGAAACCGGCGTGACTTCGATTTCGTCATCTCCCGAAAATGAGATGCGGTTCAACCCACCGAAGGATGCCGCCGTCTGATCCTGTGATCCCACGGCCTCCCCGATGCAGTCTCTCTCGATGTGAATGGCCGTACGCGCCAGGCCCATTTTGTCGGGAGTGTGCCCCTGGAAAACGCGCAGAATATGCAGCAGGCCCACCACGAAGGAAGAGGAAGCTCCCAGTCCACTGCGGGCGGGTAAATCGCCGGCATGATGGATCTCCAGCCCCTTGGCCAGATCCGTGTAGCGAAGCGTCTCTCTGACAGCGGGGTGCTGGATCTCGTCGATGTGGCTGACCATCTCGGTTTCGGTGTAAACGATTCGTGTGGTGTAATCGAAAAAAGGGGGGAGTTTTCGGCAAGTCAGGTAAGAATACTTATCGATGGTTGTGGAAAGCACCATTCCCATGTCATCGCGGTACCAGGCCGGATAATCGGTTCCACCACCAAAGAAGGAGATTCGAAAAGGGGTTCGACTGATGATCATCGCTTCTCCAGAAATTCTTCCGCCCTTTGGTAGGACCCGGGAGTCCCGATGTCAATGAAGCGAAAGGAGCCACAACAGGCAAAGAGGCCCCGGCCCACCAGAGCCGGCAAGGTGTCCCGCTCCCAGGAGACCTGGCGGTTCGGGGGAATCAACCGGATGGCCTGACGTGAAATCACGTAGACACCAACGCTGACATGACCTGATTCACTTTCACCTTTCTCGATGAAACGTAAAACCCGGCCAGATTCATCTATCTCCACGCTACCATAGCGCTGAATGTTCTTTCTGGAAGCAGCCGCAAGTGTGACGGCCGCATCCTGCTCTTGATGAAAGGCAAGAAGGGACTCGAGGTGAACCTCGGCGTAGGTGTCCCCATTGAGTACAAACACGGGATCGCTGTCGAGGTCTTGCAAAGCGTTGCGAATGGCACCGGCTGTTCCAAGGGGTTCCTTTTCAACCACGGGAACCACCTGAAGTCCATCGAAATCCTGACTGTCCAGATAATCCAGGACTTCCTGGTGAAAACATCCGAGCGCCAGGATAACGCGTTGAATGCCCTGGGCGCTCAGGTGGGAAAGCAGATGGGAGAGAAACGGTTTGTCCCCTACCTGTGCCAGGACCTTGGCCTTTTCTCCCAGAACGGGCCGCAGCCTGGTCC
>JAPYTY010000559.1 GCA_029942065.1 Acidobacteriota bacterium
CTCGGGTGCCTATGTGCGGGGTTCTGCGATGGGGGTCGGTCAGCACCTTGCCTCTCCGGTTCCCCAGGGAATGAACCTGGACACCCTGCTAGAACATCGCAAGTTCCATGGAGTGACCACCCAGGTCGAGGCCTATATACCGCTTACCCGAACCCACGTGAATGCGCTGGTGAAGTTCGTTCCCAGCGGAAATCCCATTACCACGCTGGATAGCTTCTCGGACATGTATGAAACGGGCAATGAAGGAATTAATCTCTTCGTGCGGCAGGTGGTGCCGATGCCGGGAGATTGGCTCACCTTTCTGGGATTGGATTTCATGTCCGAGTACAAGGTGGAGGCCCTGCTGGATATCCGTAACCTGACCAATGAAGATTTGGGGGTTATTCAAACCGATGCGGGCCGGGTTTCACTGGTGCGTAGCCCCAGAACCGTTCGAGGCGGAATCTCGGTTCGTTTCTAGTCCGGATTTTATCAAGGCACTCCTCACCAGGCGTTCCAGGTGCCATTCAGGGCGGTTGATTGCTGCGCTGCGCTCAGATGAAGGCGGCACTTCCTCGCTGAGGTGAAAGCGGCGTTTCTCCGCCATACCCGCTTTTGAGCCCAGCGATTCAATTTGTTGGAGCGTGATCCAAAAAATTGGATTAAAGGGGTCCGGAATTCCCAACCGGGCGACGGCAAGAAACCCCCTGACGTGGTCTAAATAGCCACTTTTAAACCATTTGTATCCCCAGGTTCGACAACCCTGGCACTGAATTTGCTTTAAAAGGTCTCGTTCCCGTATGCTGGAAAAATAGGAAAGATTGATGGAGCTCTTTCGACACTTCAAGGCCGTTCTGGTTCTGGTCCTTTCGGGGCTGTTTCTCTACCTGGGATTGGTGAATCTGCTGGATCGGATGGAGTGGAAGACGCCGTCAGACGGGTTCCGCTGGAGTCAAACCGCTGACGGCGTGAAAGTTGAATCGGCACCCAACCAGGGAGAAGGCCCTGACCCCGGGGATCGCCTGGTCTCCATCGCTGGCCTACCGGTGGACAATCTGGATGAGTACACGGCGGTTCTGGAGCTGGTGGCAGCCACTTTCCCGGAAGGGACCCAGGCCACCTATTCGGTCGAGGCGGCAGGAACCGGCATTGCCGCCACCTATGCCGTGGATATCCGGCTCAAGTCCAACACCGATTCCACCGACCTGGTACTTGCTCTCCTGGCCTTTGCCTACCTGGGTATCGGGATTGCTGTCTTTTTGCCCAATTGGAAGACCCAAGGGGCGTTCCACTTTTTCTTGATCTGTCTGGTCGCTTTCATCCTGTATCTTTATCGCTATTCGGGCCGGGCCGATCTTTTCGATTTATCGGTCTACTGGATTTCCGGAGCAGCCTTCTTGCTGTTGCCGCCGCTTTTTTTGCACTTTTGCTGTTATTTTCCCAGACCCCTCGCTCTGGCCGACAGGCTACGCCATCTGAAGCCTTGGCTTTATCTTCCGATGGTGGCCCTTCTGGCGCTCCACATTCTCTGGTTCTCGGGCATTCTAGCCTCGGTTGGAGTTCCCCGAATTGAACGGTTCCGTTATCTCTTCAACCAGGTTCATCT
>JAPYTY010000560.1:0-621 GCA_029942065.1 Acidobacteriota bacterium
CGGAAGCGTACTGTACGGTACGCTGAGGAGGCCGAACGAATGCAACACAGTCAGGACGGATCATGGCGCAGATGCAGTAGATCGGGTGTGAGAGAGTCGGGCTAATAAGCGGCCGCTACACTAACTCGCCAACTGATCAAAGGGCGCACGGCAGTGCACCCCTACATTTTTTAGTCCGGGTGGACCGAGCAGAGCAATCTTTTTCCTGAGATCGAATATCGACCGCCTTCGGGACAATGCTTGACCAGGATCCCCTCCCGTTCCATGCGCTCGATGGTGAGTTCCTCGTCCGGATGGGTGATCGACCAGCGTGTCATGGCCTGCTCAATGGAACGACGGTTCATGCTGCAGCTCATCGCCTGGCTGGCAACCTTGACATCGCCCCCCTTGGACATGGTGGAGTCGCTGTCGGAACGATTGAAATAACCGGCGTACAACACGGCCATCACCGCCAGGGCCGCCACGATCGAAATCATGCTCATTCCCCGCTGGGAACCCAGCCGTTCTCGTAGACTCATCGATGGATTCGACATGTATTCATTGTAACATCCGGCCGCTGGCCGGGTGCCAGGGGTCAGGAATCAGGAGAAGCGCGCTTCGCGCGCAGAGAAACTCCTCGCC
>JAPYTY010000560.1:631-1580 GCA_029942065.1 Acidobacteriota bacterium
GGAAAAACGCGTCGCTCACGCTCCGCGTGGAGAACGCTTCGGGTTTGAAATTCGGACTGGTTTCGGATTCAGGACTTCGAATTTCAGGTTTTCACCAAAATTGTAGCGGCCGCTCTATGAGCGGCTCTCCGGATTCGTTCTTGCTGTGGTTCCTCAAACCCCCAAAAGAGCCCCGATGGGAGAGCAATAAACCAGCCGTTCCACGATCAGAAAATTCCCCTTCCAGAAGCCCTGTTCCTCGAGAATTTCGACGGCGTAATGGGAGCAGGTGGGCGTGAAGCGGCAGGTCGCCACATATCCCATCACGGGAGATCCAAAGCGTTGATAGAAGTGAAGGGCGGACATCTCCACATCAACCAGCCCGCTGACTCCCATTTGAACCAGCAGGAAAACCATGCACAGCCCCATCAGGGCTCCCATGATCCAGTACTTCATCACCACCTGTCCGTGAAGTCGGAAATCACGGGGACGATCAACCGCTCACCCTTGAGAGCCTTCACGATCGCCACAATGTGAACAATGAGAATCACCACCCATAGAAAAGGCATGACCGCACAGCCCAGAATCGCACCCACGAAAGGAATGGCGGCGAGCATGGCAATGGCAATCGATAGAACGATCCAGCCCGCTATCAGGGTGAGTCCGTGTTTGGCATGCCATTGAACCTCGGAATCTTCTTTTTCCACCAGCAGGGGTATCAGAGCCAGAATCCCCAGGTAAGAAAGTACCAGCATCACCGTTTTGTCGGACGATCTCTCGCCGGATGGAAGTGGGGGCGGCGGCGGTTCCTGGGACTCCGGGGCGGGAGGAGTGTCTTGCATCGTTTTTCTCCTTGCAGAACTTTTGGATGTTAATGGGAGATGACCAGCCCATTGGTAGCACAGCCCCTGACAACACACAAGACATAATTCGGGGGGCGAGCAGCAGCCGGTCAGGAGAAGGAGAAGCG
>JAPYTY010000561.1 GCA_029942065.1 Acidobacteriota bacterium
ATCTATTACGGCTACATCAGCCAGCACCCCCCCAGCGAAAGCACCTGCATTCAAGGGCTGGCCAATGAATGCGTCATTCACAAGCAGTTGGTTGATGATTGGGCGGAGCCGGGTGTGCTGGATGTGGCGCTCAACCAGACCCATGGCGGTCTGCTGGGCCATATCGTGATTCAGATGAATCCCCAACATCATGGCCACGCCAAGAAAGTGGGCCGCATGGTGGCCGAGATGGGGACTTTTTTCAAGACGGTGATGGTGGTGGATCCCGATATTGACATCCGCAACCACCAGCATCTGGATATGGTGCTCAACTCGCGGGTCAACCCGGCCCGGGATCTGGTCATCATTGAAGATGTCTACAGTGTCTATGATCCCGCGGGTGAAAATGAGATCTCCTCGAAGCTGGTGATCGATGCCACTGCCAAGGGCTCTCTTCCGGATGTGTCTCTTCCACCCCGGGAGTTTCTCTACAAAGGTTATGAGAGCTGGAAGGAAGCGGGTTTGCCCGAATTTGAAATTCCCCACTTCATGGATCGGCTGCTGGAGTATCATGCCGATAGGATGAAAGCCGGGGGAGAAGAATAACCACAAAGCCACCAATTCTTTCACCACTGAGACACGAAGAAAGAAAACTAACCACCAAGGCACCAAGACACAAAGAACTCTAGCCGGAAGGGCACCAAGTTCTTTGTGCCTTTGTGCCTTTGTGTCTTTGTGGTGTAATTCTGTGACTTGGCGGTGAAAGATGATTACCCAGATCCTACTGGCTGCCGGCTTTTCCAGCCGCATGAAGACATCCAAACCTTTGCTGGATTTCGGAGGAGTGCCCCTGATTTCCCGTCTCCTTGAAGTATTTCGTCGCTCTGCCGTGGATGAGATCGTGGTGGTCCTGGGACAGGAGAATGAGAAAATCGTGGAACAGGTGGATCTCTCGGGAGTGCGTGTGGTGGTGAACCATCAGTATCAGCAAGGTCAAACCAGCTCTTTTCAGTGCGCCCTTCGGAACCTGAAACCGGAGACCCGGGCGTTTTTGAACCTTCCGGTGGACCATCCTCTGGTGACCGCCAGGGAAATCGATGCTTTGGTTGACGCCTATCGGAGCCGGGAAGCGGAAGCGAAGATCTTCATTCCCGAATTTGAAGGAGCAGCGGGCCGTCCGGTTCTGTTTGACCACTCCTTGGCCCCAGAAATTCTGGCGCTCAACCCTGAAGAACCGGTCCATGGAACCTTCAAAAAGTATGCCAGGGGTGTCTCTCGGGTTCCGGTCGAGAACCCTTATATCATGAAGGATATGGACACCCCGGAGGATTACCGAGATTGTCTGGCGTTGTGGGAGGAAAGAAAAAGCGGCTGACCGGCTGACCGGCCGCTGGTCTTCATCCCGCGCCGTTTCACGTTCCACATTTCACGTTCCATCATGGCACGATCCTGCAGCCTGTTGTAGGGGCGCACTGAGTGCGCCCACAGCAAGGATGGTGAAGCCAAGAAGGGGACCGAGAAGAAGAATCCAGAATGAAGAGTGCGCCGATTCCGGAGAGCCGCTCAAGCCCGACTTTCTCACACCAGGTCGTCA
>JAPYTY010000562.1 GCA_029942065.1 Acidobacteriota bacterium
CAAAGCTAGAATTATTCGGGTTGGCATGGTCATCATTTCTTCGGCTTCCACTCACGGGCCAGTCGCTGGGCTTCGATTATGGCTTCTGGGGTCATCATCGCGGCTAACAGGTCGCGTTGTTTGGCTGCACCAGCAACACTATTTGAAGCGGCCAGGTTGTACCACATGTGTGCCTGGATGTAGTCCTGGGGGACGCCTAGGCCGTTGGAATACATGACACCCATGTTGTACTGGGCTTCGGGAACTCCCTGATCGGCCGCTAACCGATACCAGCGGACGGCCTCCCTGTAGTCCTGGGGTATGCCTCGGCCGTTTTCATACATGAAACCAAGTTTGGCCTGGGCATCGGCATATCCCTGATCGGCCGCTAACCGATACCAGAGAACGGCCTCCCTGTCGTCCTGGGATATGACTCGGCCGTTTTCATACATGAAACCCAGGTTGAACTGGGCGTTGGCTAATCCCTGATCCGCCGCTGCCCGAAACCACCGGACGGCCTCCTGGTCATCCTGGGGGACGCCTTCGCCGTCGCCATACTTGACACCCAGGTTGAACTGGGCTTCGGCTAATCCCTGATCCGCCGCTGCCCGAAACCACCGGACGGCCTCCTGGTCATCCTGGGGGACGCCTTCGCCTTGTGAATACCTGAGACCCAGGTTGTACTGGGCATCGGCATCTCCCTGTTCCGCCTTCAATCTCAGTTGATCAATGTCATCCTGTGCGAAAGCAGGTAGGACCAGCAGGCTCAGCATTAAGACTAGAATCATTCGGGTTGGCATGGTCATCATTTCTTCGGCTTCCACTCACTGGCCAGCCGCTGGGCTTCGGATAAGTCTCCAGGGGTCATCTCATCTTTTTCTCCTAGTCTTCTTCAGAGTGCGCAACCCGTTGAGCCACGGGATGCCTGGATGGTAATCCAGTTGGCCATGGGTCGGGAGCTAGCTAAAACAACCCCCCAGCATCTTTTTCCTCTTCCTCTTCCTCTTCCTCTTCCTCTTCCTCTTCCTCTGTAAAGAGTCGTTTGATAATTTCAGAAGTTTCGGTGTTTCCCGCCCTATCCGTCTCTTCTGTAAAGAGTCGTTTGGTAATCTCAGAAGTTTCGGTGTTTCCCGCCCTATCCGTCTCTAATTGGACAAATACGACCTCTTCCCGGGAAATCTGGGATACATAGCCATCGAATAGTTTGGCGTCTTCCTGGGCAATGTAAGTAAAATTTTCGGTGCCTCGCAAAAGCACAACCTTGGAACTCTCACCCACCGCCAGGCCGGTCACGATCACTTCGGAGATGGCCAGTCCGGCCAGCCCGGGTGGTCTCTGACTCAGGGGAGGCAGTTCGTACTTGGCGAAGAAAATCTCCGGTTGCTCCTGACGGATCAATTCGTTCAAGTCTATAAAGGGATCCAGCTTGCCGCGGTCATTGAACCTCTGGGCCTGAAGATTTTTGGCATTCACGGTGGCCATTGGTGAACTCTTCAGCTTCGACTCACTGGTCAGTCGCTGGGCTTCGGATAAGTCCTCTGGGGGCATCTTTTTGGCAGTCAGGTCGCGGGATTTGAC
>JAPYTY010000563.1 GCA_029942065.1 Acidobacteriota bacterium
AATACAATGGGAAAAAACCGCAGATTGAAGGAAATGTTTTTATCGCTCCCACGGCCGTGTTGCTGGGAGATGTCCAGGTCGAGGAGGGTGCCAGCATCTGGTTTGGAGCGGTACTGCGCGGCGATCACGGAACCATCATCGTGGGAGCCGGGAGTAACGTGCAGGACAACTCAACCATCCATGTTCCCAGGGAGGGATCCACCATTCTCGGTGAAAATGTAACGATTGGACACGGAGCCGTCCTGGAAGGATGCCGGATTGGGAAAGGCGCCATTATCGGGATGGGTGCCGTCCTGCTGCAGGGTACCCAGATCGGTGAAGAATCCCTGGTCGCGGCCGGAAGTTTGGTGGCTGAGGGGGTCGCTATACCACCTCGTGTGGTGGCTGCAGGTGTTCCGGCCCAGGTCAAAAAGGAACTGGGTGGAAGTTCGTCTGATTGGATTCAACGGGCGGCGGTGAATTACCATCACCTTCGGGACCAGTATCGAGATCAGAAGATTGGGCTGCAGGTTGGAGACTTATAAATAAGTGAGCGGTACGGAAGTTTTCTATGCCCTGGCGAGTGTTGTGCTGGTGAGCCTGTTTTCGCTGGTCGGGATCGTGCTGTTGCTGCTCAAGGAGAGGACTCTCGGCTATGTAACCATTTTTCTGGTGAGTTTCAGTTCCGGGAGTCTTTTTGGGAATGCCTTCATTCATCTCCTGCCCGAGACGGTGGCGGCACACGGATTCTCCGTGGCCGTATCCATTTTTGTTTTGTGCGGCATCGCAGGCTCTTTCGTGGTGGAGAAGATCATTCATTGGCGTCACGTGCACTATCCCGAGCAAGCCGAGATGGAGGCCTTCGCCTATATGAATCTCCTGGGTGATGCCGTTCACAACTTGCTGGATGGAGTGGTCATTGCCGCTGCTTACGCCGTCGACATCCGGGTTGGCGTTGCCACCACCATTGCCATACTGTTTCATGAAATTCCTCAGGAAATGGGCGATTTCGGCGTTTTGATTCATGGCGGTGTCAGCCGAAAAAGAGCCCTCTTTTTCAACTTTGTCACGGCTCTGACGGCACTGGTGGGGGCGGTTGTGACCATTTTTCTGATCAACCTCGTGGATCAGGTGATCGTGTTCCTGATTCCTTTTTCGGCCGGTACCTTTATCTACATCGCGGGATCAGATCTCATTCCCCAACTGCACAAGGAAAAGGCCGTCCGAAACTCTCTTTTACAGCTTTTGTTTTTTTCCCTGGGAATCGCCACCATGGTGGTCCTTCGCCTCGAAATGGGCTAGGTCTGGCAGGGGCGTGCCGACTTCACCACAAAGACACAAAGAAAAATTCCACCACAGAGGCACAGAGACACAGAGAAGCCGCCTTTATCTGAGCGAAGCGAAGAAAAATCTTTTCTTTGTCTTGTCTCTCCAATCTCAGCCAACACTATAGGGACCCACAGACGTGCGCACATGGCAAAGCCGGTGTAGCGGCCGCTCTGCGAGCGGCCTTCCGGGGTGCGGACAAAAACTCCTGTCGTTCCATCGGAGCGAGGCCGTAAAGGTGAGTGTAGGGG
>JAPYTY010000564.1 GCA_029942065.1 Acidobacteriota bacterium
ATAGCAAGTTCCGCGATCATCACCGGAACTCCAAGCAGAATGACACAGCCCAGATAAATCAAAACGAAGGCCGCTCCCCCGTTCTGTCCGGTCATGGTCGGAAACCTCCAGATATTTCCTAATCCGATGGCTGAACCGGAGGCGGCCAGGACGAACCCGATCTTGGATCCCCAGGTGCCTCTCACTGAAGGATTCGGCATGACTCTAAAATTGACCGTTCAGGTTGTCCAGGAATGCTGTGCTGAACTGACCCCGTACGAAATCAGGGTGATTGATGATTTTCTTTTGTAAAGGGAGGCTGGTGTCAATTCCTTCGATGATAAACACATCCAGGGCCCGATTCAGACGGTCCAGGGCCTCCTGTCGATCGACCCCATGGGCAATGACCTTGGCGATCAGGGAATCGTAATGAGGGGATACCCAGTAGTCGTCGTAAGCGGCGGAGTCGACTCGAATTCCGGGCCCGCCGGGCGGATGGTAGGCGGTCAATCTTCCGGGTGAAGGTCGGAATGTGTCCGGGCACTCGGCATTGATGCGGCATTCCACGCTATGCCCCCGAAAGGAAATGTCTTTCTGGGAATAGGCGAGTTTTTCTCCGGCAGCACTGCGAATTTGTTGTTTCACAATATCCAGGCCCGTGACCATTTCCGTCACGGGATGTTCCACCTGGATTCGGGTGTTCATCTCAATGAAATAGTAACTGCCGTCGGGTTCAAAGAGAAACTCCACGGTTCCAGTACTCTGGTAGTCGATGTCCTTCATTGCCTGGATGACCTTGGCTCCTAGTTGCCGTCGAAGTGTCTCGGAGACGATCGGACTGGGTGATTCCTCGATTAATTTCTGGTGCCGACGCTGTATGGAACACTCACGTTCGCCGAGGTGGATGACGTTGCCGAATTCATCTGCCAGAATTTGAAATTCGATATGCCGAGTGTTCTCAAGGAAACGTTCCATGTAGACATCTGAGTTGCCAAAAGCGCTTTCGGCCTCCGCCTGGGCGTTGGCCACGGCATTCGGGAGTTCATCCAGGTCCTGGACCACCCGCATCCCACGTCCTCCTCCCCCCGCAGCGGCCTTGATGATCAAGGGATAACCGATTTCCGTGGCGAGCTTCTGCAGATCCATGTTGCCGTCTTTGAGGATTTCTGTACCGGGAATGATAGGCAATCCGGATTGAACCATTTGTTCACGGGCTCGGGCTTTATCCCCCATGAGTTCAATGATCCGAGCGGGCGGACCGATAAATTTGATGCTGCAGGTTTCACAAACCTCGGCGAAATAAGCGTTCTCCGCCAGATACCCGTAGCCGGGATGAATCGCATCGACGTTGGTGATTTCCGCAGCGCTGATGATACTGGGAATGTTCAGATAGCTGTCGTGACTCCTGGCCGGGCCAATACAGACCGCTTCGTCAGCGAAACGGACGTGAAGAGAATCCTGATCAGCCTCCGAGTATACGGCCACCGTCTGAACCTGTAATTCCTTGCAGGCAAAGATGATGCGCAGGGCGATCTCTCCTCGATTGGCAATCAGGATTTTTCTGAACATAGG
>JAPYTY010000565.1 GCA_029942065.1 Acidobacteriota bacterium
TGCTAGGGTCATTGGCCCGATAGATCATCTCGCCCCACTCGTTGATCCATCCCCTCACGCCGGCGGGACGGATCAGCCGCACGTCGGCCTTGATCAGGCTCAAGATCCCCGTTTGAGCCGGGGAAAGCCGGCTGATATCTGCCATCTCCCTCATGTACTCCTTGTGATTTTTTCCGAACTCGGGAGCCTCTCGACGGATGGCGAATCGGTCGGGTGAAGGCAGTTCCCTGGGGGCCATGGTGATCTGAATTCGGTCGTAGAGCTTGTCGGATCGGGTGTCGTGATAAGCATAAAAGGCTCCCACTACATTTCCGTCGCGATACTGTCCGTCGCTGATGGGCTGGTCGAAGACGCCCGTCAGCGGCTCGCACCAGGGCCGGGCGTCGGTATGCCTTCCCACGTTGGGGTTCTCCACCACCACCTGCTGGAGCAGCTGCCGGGGCCCGTAACCCGAACGGAGAAGGACCGGGGTGGTTCCATACTGGCCGCAGGAGACGATCACCCGGGACGCCTGGAGAACCTGTCGCCGGCCGTGCTGGGTGTAGGCCACGCCGGTCACCCGGGTCTCACCCCCTTGCCTTTCGATGATGACCTTCTCCACCTCGGCATCGGGAATGACTTCCACTCCGTGCCGGATGGCAGTCGGAAGGTAGGCCGTAAAACTCCCCCCGCGGGCGTCGTACTTGCACATGTTGGTGCCGTCGCAATAGCCGCACCAGAGGCAGTTCTGTTTGGCGATCTTGGCCGAGTTCACCTCAAGACCCAGGGACCGGGCCGAATCGCGGAACAGACGGTCCCCGACCCGCAGCAGCGGATCCGGCTTGGGGTGGATGTTGAAGGCCCTCTCGATCTCCCGGGCCGCCGGTCCCAGAGTTTGATAGCTCAGGTCCAGTCCCGTCTCGCTGGACCAGGCCTGATAGTCCAGCGGATAGGGCACGTTGGTGATAGCGGTGTAAAGAACCGAGCCCCCGCCCACGATCCCGGCCGTGTTGAAGGTGTACACCTCGTCTTCCGGCTTCAGCGGGATGCGGCGCGTCTCCCCTGGAGGAACTCCCCGCCGAGTTCGATAGCGTCGACCGAATTCGGCCGTCACGTTGGTGAACATCTGCCTTCTTTCCGGGTCGCCGTAGCCCGGGCTAGGTGCCCCCTCGAAGTAGGGACCCAGGTCCAGAAGGGCTATTTTCAGGGGCTCCCCGGTAGTGGGGTGAACACCGTTTTGAGCGATGCGAGCGGCCACGATGCAGCCCCCCGTGCCTGCTCCCACCACGGCCAGATCATAAGGCTTGTCTGCCATGACATCTCCCTCCGCAAACAGTGGTTAGTTCTCGCACTTCAACTGAGTGTACCAGGGACGGCCCCCCACAAAAAAGATGATTTCCCAGTTCGGGCTGACCGGAAAACTCGAGGAAGGGTCGAGTTTTGTTGACCGTTTTTTCTCCGACAGGATAGAATCGTCCCCGAAAAATCAAATCCATGGCCCGTCTTATGCATAGGTTGTCTTCGCTTCGCTCAGATAAAGGCGGCGTGACGAAGGGCCGCAGGC
>JAPYTY010000566.1 GCA_029942065.1 Acidobacteriota bacterium
GGTCTGGCCTTGCTCAAAAACTACCATCCGTTCCGCGGACCTTCGCGCCTGAAGCTGATGGATATCCTCAAGAAATTCGATAAGAGCTTTGGTCTCAGTGGCAAGGATTACGGAACCGAGGCCGGTGAGCGTCGAGACGATCCCTGGAACTTCCTGTTCATCGCCGGAATGTGGTTCCAGGATCTGTTCAATTACGACTTCCGCCGTACCGAGATGTGCATTATTCCGTATGGCACCCAGGAAGGCGAAATCTCCTTTTGCGCCTACAACACGGGCCATGGATGGCGCAATATCATCGAACACATGCACATGAACGCCAATGTTGCCGAATGGTACAAGGAGCATGGTCGCCATGAGATTTTTGCCGGTGGAAAGGATGTGAACCTGGATAGTTATGACCATGTCATGAGCATCAATTCGAAGGATGCTTCCCGGGTCAAAGACAAAGGTGAAAAGCCGCAAACGGCACGGGATGAAAAAATGGCGCGCCGCAAGGCGGCCCGAGAGGCGGCCATGGTTCGTGAGTACTACGAAGAGATGGTCCTGAACAAGAAGAAAAAGAAGGACGATCTGGTGGAGTTGACTGCCAACTGATCGCTTGAGTCGATTGTACATTCTCAAGGCCCGTCTTTTTCAAGGCGGGCCTTTTTTTTGATGAAAATTGGGTGGGGGGAGGCTGGAAATGAGCGAACTGGCAACCAAGAAATGTGTGCCTTGTCGGGGAGGAATCCCGCCCCTGGGCGTCGAGGAGATCCGGCCCCTGCTGGAGCAACTCAACGGATGGGAAGCGGTGGAACACCATCATCTGAAAAAGACCTTCAAGTTTGAGGATTTTGTGGACGCACTTGCCTTCGTGAACCGGATTGGAGAGGTCGCTGAAGCCGAGAGTCACCATCCGGACCTCTCTCTGGCCTGGGGACGGGTAGGGGTCCAGATCTGGACCCACAAAATAAACGGCCTGAGCGAAAGCGACTTTATCCTGGCCGCAAAGATAGACACGCTTCGCGTGTAGAGAAGCTCGCTTGCGCTCGCTAGAGAAACTCGCTGACGCTCGTGGAGAAACGCGTCGCTGACGCTCCGCGTGGAGAAGAAGAGAAGAAGGAGGGAGTTGTTGCTATGAGCGGCTTCCGGAATCCGCACCTGAGGTGCCTCCGCCGCTGGTCTTCGACCAGCGCGTTTCACGTTCCACGACCCAATTCAGCACGATCTTGCAGCCTGTTGTAGGGGCGCACTGAGTGCGCCCGCAGCAAGGACTGGGTTTTCAAGAACGGCGCCCATCTGCGCCCCGTCTCAATACCCGGATTCCCCGGACAGATCGAGTCGGGGCGCACCAGGTGCGCCCTAACCCAGCCATATACCCAAGTTGTCTTGTGGGCGTACTCAGTACGCCCCTCCAATTTCATCTCAGTTCAGGAGACAACTCCAGGAGTGTGGGAGGCGCTTCAGTGCGACCCTTGTGTTGGCTGGGATTGGAGAGATAAGACAAAGAAAAGAATTTTCTTCGCTTCGCTCAGATAAAGGCGGCTTCTCTGTG
>JAPYTY010000567.1 GCA_029942065.1 Acidobacteriota bacterium
CCATTCAAGGTATCTCGGAAGCTGTTGGCGGCAGTGGAAAGGTTTTGCTGCTCGAAAAAGACCTCACCCAGGCGAAAGTGGGCCAGGGAACTTCTGGGATTGAGCTGTTTGGCCTTTTCATATTCGCGAATCGCAGTGACAAACTCGGCGGTGGCCTGATATTCCTCTCCCAGGGCCACGTGAACCGCCACTCGCATTTCTTCGGAATCGCGCAGGATCTTCCCATGGGGATCCAGGCGCATCCTCAAGGGCATGGTCTCCGTTTCAAAAGTGAAGGAACTGCTCTTGCCATTCACATTCAGCTGCTTCTCCTCTGGCTGTCCCTTGGTTTCAATTAACACATCCATCGGCATTCGAAACAGTTCAAGGTCCTGCTTGATCTGCCCTCGGATCTTGTAGTTTCCGTCTCGCAACTTGTAGATGGTGTATTCGTTGCGAAACTCGGGAATGCCCACGGAATCGACCCATTGCACAAAGAACCAGCCGTAGTCCTCTCCGGTTTTCTCCTGCATGAAATCAATCAACTCCTCGGTGGTGGCAGCCTGATGTGCCTTGCGACGATACCATTCGCCCAGATCACTGTTGAGTTTCTCTTTTCCCACCAACTGGGAGAGCATGTACAGAATCCAGGCCCCCTTGCTGCCGACAATCGATTGGTACTGGGCCGATCCCAACTCCAGATCCAGGCCCCGACTGATCGGAGCCTGGCCCTCGTACTTCAGGGCGGAGATTGCCTCTCGCGCCAATCCGACCGAAAACCCCTCGACGTCCTCAACCTCCAGGTAGCGAAGGGCGGCGTAGGTCGCGAACCCATCCTGCAGCCAGGCGTCCCCGGACCGCTCAAACCGAAGCGAATATCCCCACCACTGGCGGGCCAGACGCTTGGCCAATTCCATCACCGGGAGAGAAGGACTTTCCAGAACGGCGGATTCGAGCAAAACCATGCCCCCACATCCGGTGGAAGAAAGCTTGAAGTCAGGAACCTGAACGATATTCATGGCCTCCCGGGGAAAGGCACCGAACTCACTTTCAAAGAAGCTGAGGATCTTGTTGATCTGATCCGCCAAGGGCTTCAGATCACGATCAAAGTCTTCCGTCACGAAAAACGTGAGGGGGACAACAGCGTCATCGAAGGTTTGCCGAAAAAACCGCGCCACCACCACCGGTATCTGGGTAACCGGTTCGCTGCTTTGCCAGGTAAACACCTCACTGATCCCCACCGTATCAATCGATTCCAGTGTGCCGGGACCGACCACCGTAAATCCCAGAGGCACGGTGATCTCGACGCCCACCTGGGCCGAGTCCAGAGGTAAAGAATAGGACGGAAACCAGTTTCCCTCGCTCAACAGCAGCGCGCCTTCGGGGCCGATGACGGCCGGTTCCGTCTGCGGGGTATCCAGAAAGGCGTATTGCTCGGTTTCCAGATTTCCTTCCCATCGAAAGATCAGGGTGTACTCGGTTTGAGCTCGAAACGGCTCGATCCCGCGAACTCTCAGGCTGTCGTTTTGGAAATCATCGTAATCCAGCGAGTAC
>JAPYTY010000568.1 GCA_029942065.1 Acidobacteriota bacterium
ACAATGAACTGAACCGCGTCCTGTCCGGTTTCGGCCCAGATCACTTTTCCTCCCTGAGCCGTGACTTTTTGTTCCAGCATTTCCAGATAGTGGTCGAGTCTGGATAAGGTCTGGTTCTTGACATCCCGGGCGTACTGGGTCAACTGCTCCCAGTTGGGCACCTCCGCCACCGACTCATCACGCATGCGCACACTTTTTCCCAGGGTGCTGCGGAGATTCTTTTGCAGTTGCTGATCCGCCAGGGCAGCCTGAACATTTCGATTGATCTTAGCCCGCAATTCTCACACCCCCTCTACTGCATCAGCGCCCTGATCCGTCCTGACTGTGTTGCACTCCTTCGGCCTCCTCCAACGTACCGTCAAGTACTTTGGCGGGAGCCTGGGGCACCCGCTTGCGGGTCACGCGCATTGTCAGGCCTGCCCTTTCTTCGTCCCTCAGATGAAGGCGCCACCACTTCGTGACGAGAAGGTGTGGAAAATCCGGGCTAGCGCTTCTAATCATCAAAGTGAGCCAGCAATTCGGCCAGGTGCATGATCTGGATGGGAACCTGATTTCGCCGCAGCAGACCATCGAGGTGCATCAGACAACCGACATCGTTGGCAATCACATAGTCGGCACCCGATTCCTGAATCCACTGGACCTTATCCTCACCGATAGCAGCTGAAACATCCGGACTTTTCACCGCGAAAGTGCCCCCAAAGCCACAGCATCGATCGCAGTTCTCCATCTCTCGAAAATCCACGCCCTCGACGCTTTGAATCAGCCGACGGGGTGGACTGCGAATGCCCAGTTCCCGAACCAGATGGCAGGAGTCGTGGTAGGTGACCACCTGAGGAAACCGTGCACCGGTAGTGTGGGTCCCCAGCACGGAAGTCAAAAAGTCGGACAACTCAAAGGTTCGCTGACTCACTTGCTCGGCCTGCCGCCGCTTTTGAGATCCTTCGGGGAACAAGCTGGGAAGAAAGGACTTGATCATGGTGGCACACGACCCGGATGGGACGACAATGTGCTCTCGGTCAGCGTAGACCTCGATGAAGTGCTCCGCCACTTCTCTGCTTTCGTCAACGTAGCCGCTATTGAAGGCAGGTTGTCCGCAGCAGGTCTGGCGAGGGTCGAAGTCGACCTCCACGCCGCACTTTTTGAGAACCTTAACGGCGCTCAGGCCGACCTGTGGGAAAAGTTGATCAACGAGGCAGGTGACAAACAGGGACACTTTCATAATTTCTGACCAGCTGACAACTGACAGCCGACAAAATCTTCCTTGTCAGTGGCCAGTCGCCGGTTGACCCACCTAATGTAAGTCTTCTCGAATCCTTTGTAAACTCCGCCAATGGTGCTATGGGTGTTGGGGTTTGAACAGGAAAGAAAATCTGGCTATGCTACAATTAATACCAGCCAGGAACAGACCATGAAACGAGATCAGAGAAGTGAAATGAAAAAGGTCGCGGTCCCGCTTATTGTGGTGGCCCTGCTCATTTTAGGATGTGTCCAACCCGCTGAGTTGCCGTCGGAACCCATCGAGTGGTTG
>JAPYTY010000569.1 GCA_029942065.1 Acidobacteriota bacterium
GTATGGTGCCGACCAGTGCGGTGAACCCTCCCACTGCATGGACCACGGTTGAACCGGCAAAGTCGTAAAAGCCCAACCCAGCCAACCAGCCTCCACCCCAGATCCAATGCCCCACTATCGGATACACAACTGCAGAAATGACAAACGAATACATCAGGTAGGCAACGAACCTCATTCGCTCAGCCATACCCCCGGCCACGATCGTCGCGGCAGCACCACAAAAGGCAGCTTGAAACATCCAGAATGCGTGCAGTGGAATCCCTACCGGGGACTCCACATTCATGAGCAGCCAACCCTGGGATCCTAAAAACGGCCCTTCGCCCCCGAACATCAGCGCATATCCGCAGATGAAAAATCCCAGCGAGGCCATACAAAAATCCATCATGTTTTTCATCAGGATGTTGCCGGCGTTCTTGGAGCGAATCAGACCAGCTTCCACCATTCCGAAGCCGGCCTGCATGAAGAACACCATGAAGGCGGCTATAAGCACCCAGAGAGTGTCGAGCGCCACCCAGAGATCGCTGGTGTCAGCCGCCTGCAGTGGGCCAGTGAAGGCCATAAACACTACCAGAGTGCTCAACAGGGCCTTTTTTCTCATTCCTGGCTCTCCTTTGTTTTTCTCGTCAAGACTGAAGTAATCCTCACCGAATCATTTTAAGCTCTAGCAGTGAAAATAAATCAATTATTAGGATTTTTCATGTATTTACCTTAAAACTTCAGCTAAATAGGCAGTTTTCTTAAATAAATCATGTTCCGAAATAAGAAAATGGGCGGTATGAACGGATGGGTGTGGTCGTGCGTTCGTGCGGTGATGCAGTGATGCAGTGATGCAGTGATGCGGTGGTGGGGTAGGAGACTAGCCCGACTTTGGGAATTCTGATTTAGGATTTCTGATTTTCTATCGTGGGAGGCGCCCAGGGCGCTGGTCGAAGACCAGCGCGTTTCACGTTTCAGGTTTAAGGTTTCACGAAAAGAAGAACGGAGGCTCGCGCCGATTCCGAAGGGCCATTACGACGGCCTTGCTGTGGGCGCACTCAGTGCGCCCCTACACCCACCCTTCCGTCATCGCTCCGAAGGAGCGACAGGTCAGAAGTTAGCCTTCGCTGCGTCTCTGTGGTGAAATTCTTCTTGGTTTCTCTGTGGTCAGGAGTCCATTGCTTCGATCCCGGCCTTGATGCCGGCGACAAACTTTTCCAAATTCTTCTTGGCGACTCGTTCCAGAAGCCCTCCGCCGCCAAAGGAGGCCAGTTTCCCCCCCACGGCAACCTCCCCGGACCAATGAATTTTTGTCTCCCCTGCTCCTACTTCCTCCAGTTTGAAGTGGGTCGTCATGTCCACAACACTGGCGAGACCCGATCCCTTGCCCACCACCTTCGCACTCACTGGTGGTTCCTTGTCCAGGATCTGAAGCTTCATCACCATGGAGCCCTTGATATAGGAAACTCCCACCTTGGCTTTCACCGTGAAGTTTTCATGATCTTCGACATCGAGTTCCTCAACATCGGGCAGGTGGTTGCCAACC
>JAPYTY010000570.1 GCA_029942065.1 Acidobacteriota bacterium
GTCTTTGATCAACCCTTCAAGGAAAAGCGCATGGGCCGACCGCTCCAGCAGGCCGGATTGCTGAGCCGCACCAACCAGTGAGTTGATGGCTCCGGATCCTTCTCCTTCGATGTGGGAAAAGATTCCAAGGTTCAGCACATCCAGGAAGGTAGGTCCGAGAATCAAACCGATGGCGATTTCTCCGAAAACCGCCGGCTGGCCGTAGCGCACGCTGAGGGCACCGGCCAGCTTGGCGGCGATAATGATCCCGGACAGTAGCAACAGGACTTGAAGTAGGTGAGGCATAGCTTGTGGACCCCTTCAGGGGGTGGCCAGTTCGGCCTCCATGTGGGAGTGAAATTCAGTTTTCTCGATCTTCATCTCAGACAGGGCATTCCCGACTATTTTTTCGATATCCAGCTCACCTTCAATCTTTCGAATTCCCTCCAATCTGGCTCGGGTCTCGGGGTGCTTCGGAACAAAGAGGGAGCAGCAATCGTCGTGAGGTAGGATAGAGGTCTCAAATGTGCCGATGCGGCGTGCAACGGCGACAATTTCCTCTTTATCATCTCCGATCAGTGGGCGCAGGACGGGTAACTGGATAGCATCGGAGATGGCCCGTATATTTTCCAGAGTCTGGGAAGCGACCTGTCCGATGGCGTCACCCGTAACCAGAGCGTGGGCTCGTTCCCTTCGAGCAATGGCCTCAGCCAATCGCATCATGATTCGTCGATACAAGATCACCCGAGTTTTCTCCGGGGTAAAGGCGACCACCTGCCTCTGGGCATCGGCAAAGGGGATCATGTAGGTTTTGGATCGGTATTGATAGTCGTTGAGCAGGGCAACCAGCTTGCGAACTTTTTCCAGCGATTCGGGTGTGGTGTGGGGCAGACTGTGAAAGTGAACAAAGATGGCCCGGCAGCCGCGCTTCATGACCTTGTAGGCGGCAACAGGCGAGTCAATTCCGCCCGAGAGCAGTACCACAACCCTCCCCGAGGAGGACATGGGCAACCCCATTCCGCCTCTGAGTTTCTCGAAAAACAGAAAGGCATAATCTTCGACGATGTCCACATAGCAGGTGAGATCGGGCTGTTCCAGGCGAACCCGTTTGGCCGATCGCTCACCGACGACAGCTCCCAGATGTTCGTTCATTTGCTGGGAGTTGAGAGGGTACTTTTTGTTGGCCCGGCGAGAGTCGATTTTGAAAGTGTCGAACTCCCGGGATTGGACCAGACTCCACAGATCCTCCTGGAGTTGTTCCATATGCTGAACCGAACTCCATGCCGGACAGCAGTAGACCAGTCCAAAAACCTTTTGTAACCGGGCACCCACTTCTTCGACGGGCGAATCGGGAACCAGCTCGATCAGGATTCGCCCTGAGAGGCGGCGGATCGAATCATAGGGAAGACCGGCCAAGGCCTTCTCCACGTTTTCTTTCAGGTGTCTTTCAAAAAAGGCGCGATTCTTCCTTTTGAGAATGATCTCGTGGAAGTAGCAGACAAAACAGCGCTTCATTGCCAGCCATTATACAGACACGAGAGG
>JAPYTY010000571.1 GCA_029942065.1 Acidobacteriota bacterium
TTCCCATATCGCATAGCCCCAGGGCTTGATAATCATGCAGCCGCGAACCGGCGAACTCTCCGCCAGATCGGCGGCCTTGATCACTTCCTGGTACCAGTCCGGGTAGTTCTCGGCGCGGGTTGGAGAAATTGCAGTTTTCTTAGCCATTTCGAGGATAGTACTCTACCAAAGGAAGCGCTGGTTTTGGACCAGCGCGTTTAAAGTTTCAGGTTTCACGTTTCATGTGTCAGCTGGTCTGCCTTCTGCCTTCTGTTCCCTTCCTACCTTCCGGAATGTGGGAGGCGCCTCGGACGCTGGTCTTCGACCAGCGCGTTTCACGTTCCACGTTCCACGTTTCACGAGAGAAAGAACAAAGTCCCGCACCGATTCCGGAAAGCCGCTCACAGAGCGGCCGATGCAATCTGGTGGAAAATCCGAAGTCCCGGCGTGCGAAGCACGCTTCTCCACGTGGAGCGTAAGCGACGCGTTTTTCCACTCCGAGCGTCGGCGAGGAGTTTCTCCGCGTGCGAAGCACGCTTGTTCTTCCTTCTTACTCCCTCACCCCCTCGATGAAGCCCACCATCAGATCGGTGACCTGCTCGGGATACTCCTGGAAAACATAATGTCCGCTTTTGTTGAGGAAATGCATCTGGGTCTGGTCCACCACCTTGCTGAAAATCTCATACAGGGTTATCCCCAGGGTGTAGGAGGCGGAAGGGTCGTTGAATCCCCAGATGATCAGGGTTGGAGATTTCAAACGGCCGGCGTTGATGCGTTCGAAGGTTTCGGCCTTCATCTGATCGTACCACCATCGGCGCTGAAGACCCGGTTCCGCTTTCATTTTCTCCGGATTGATCCGGCCCCATTCTGTCGTCAACTCATTCAGCTTGTTGCCCGCCTCTTTCAGCTTGGGATCCAACGCCAGTCGGAGCTCGGCTTCAACATAAGCCTCGGTGATGAACTCTTCATGGTAAATGCTGGGGTTGGACAATAGGGACTGGCGAATCGACTCCCGGGTCGGGGGCGGAGGCTCCGCCGCAGCCTGTGCCCGGACGGCAGCAGGACGGGAGGGCGCTGGAACATCCGGGGCCAGGGTATTGCTGTCAAAGAGGGTGAGAGTCGTGATCATTTCAGGATGATCGGCGGCAATACGCGCGACGGGAAGAGCGCCCCGGGAGTGACCGACCAGATGGACCGTCTGAATACCGAGCACCTGCATGAAACGGTAGATGTGCTGGGTGACCGCGGTCATGTTGTAATCGGAGTCGCTTTGAGGGTTATTCGTATATCCCTGACCCAGCTTATCCAGCGCGTACACATGAAAATGGGCGGCCAGATGATCAAAAATCGGTCTCCAGCCATTCATGGAAACGGTCGACCCAAAGTGGCCCCCGTGCACCAGCACCATGACCTCCCCGCTGCCCCCTTCATAGTATCCGGTACGGACTCCATTCACGTCCACGAACTGGACCCGCTCCATCGGGGCCCCGTACGAACTTGCCGACACCAGAAAAAACAGCAACGACAGAGCGGCCAAAGAG
>JAPYTY010000572.1 GCA_029942065.1 Acidobacteriota bacterium
TCTTTGATGGGTCTGGCGGCGCTTTCGGAGTGGTGGCCGCGCGGCCAGTGCAACCTGGACATAGAGTATGCCGGAGCAACCAAGGGTGCGCCTCTCAAGGCCAACTACTTCATGGAGTGGTTCAACCAGGTGGCCCAGGACGGTCTGCGCTCCGCGAATCTTCACACCTCCGGAGATGAGTCCTACTCCCGGCTGATTTCGGAGCTGGAGCGAATTGACCGGGCCAATCCGGGAGCGGTCAAAGGCTGGGCCATGGACCATTGCACGATGATCGATCCTCTGGACATTCCGCGGGCGGCCAGGCTGGGAATGATGTTGAGCTGCCAGCCGCTGGGTGAAGGGAACCGCGCGACCATGGTCGGCGAGGCTTTCGGCGATGACGTGGCCGACACCTACGTGGCGCCCATCAGGAGCCTGCTGGACGCCGGCATCAATGTGTCCCTGGAAGGCTTGTGGGACGGTGTGGAAACCTTGATCACGCGCAAGGACGAAGACGGCAAGGTGTGGGGACCGGATCAGAGAGTGGATCGAGAGACTGCTCTTAGGATCGCCACCCGGAACGGAGCCAACTATGTTCTCAAAGGAGACCAGCTCGGTTCCCTTGAGGTCGGAAAGCTGGCCGACCTGGTGGTTCTGGACCGTGATTACCTGACGGTATCCGAAGAGGAGATCTCTGAAACTCGCTCGTTGATGACCCTGCTGGGAGGAAAAATCGTTTTCCTGCAATCCGACTTTTCCCGGGAGCACAGCCTTAGGCCCGAGGGGACAGTCGTCTCGACACTGGAGGAACTCCGAGAGCGCCGCTGATCCGGACTATCCCAGATCCGGGTATCGGAAGTGCAGGGTTAGATCGGTCAAGGAAGGCCCTCTAACAGTTGGCGAATGGTTCCCGGGAGCACGCCTTCCAGTCTGGCTTCCCGCTCCATGGTCTCGATGGCGTCCCTGGCGGCTTGGATTTCCAGCTCCTGCCCGATCTGCTGGGTCTGTCGGTTGAATTCCTCTTCGAGGGTGCTGTCCGTGTCGCCTGCACTCACCCGCACCCAGCCGGCGGAAAGTTCGGCCATCCTTTGCTCCAACTGCTTTCCCTGATTGATGGCACTGACCAGTTTTTCCCTGGCTCCGCCGAACAGGTTCTCCCACTCCATGGCATCCTTTTTGCGATCCTCGGATGGTTCGGAGTCCCCACTATCCTGGGTCGCTGTCTTGCTGGATGAGGATTCGGCCCCGCTGCTCACCAGGCCCTTGACGTCCTTGAGTGTGGCATTAGTGATCACTTTAACCGGCTGGTTTATCTGGGGGCGCGGCGTTGACGTTCTTTGCGTGCAATCTCGGCCAAAGAGGGCTCTTTTTTTTCGGTTTCTTCAGACTCCTGAGCAAGGCTCCAGACGGGCGTCAAGAAAAGCAACATCAGAACAAGGAAAGCGATCATAAACGGCTCCTACTGATTCGATATAAAAAGATTATACCCTCAAAAGAAACGGGGCAGCCAGCGTTTCTTTTGAGGGTATAA
>JAPYTY010000573.1 GCA_029942065.1 Acidobacteriota bacterium
GAGCGACAGAGTCTGAGGCAGGGCGTCCCGCTCTGCCTCAGTTTTCTTCTCTGTGCCTTTGTGTCTTTGTGGTGAGGGTTTTGTCTGGAACCTACGACTCGCGGTTATTTTTGCCGTTTCTGCCGGCTACCATGATCAGGCCGGCTCCGAGCAGGCCGCCGATCAATCCGCTCAGACCCAGTGAAAGAAAACCGGAGCCGCCGCCTTCGCCTCCCTCATGCAAGGTCAGGGCAGCGGCAGGATTCTCAACGGTCCCCCCCTCGCTGCGGTCCTCGATCCAGGCCACCACGCTACCGTCGGAGTACTTCTGCCAGGCTTTGATCTGCTGAACACCTTCCAGCTCCGGCAGAGTGATGATCAGGCCAAACTGGATGAAGGAATAATCAGGGGCTTCGTTGCCATACCAGCGGACCGTCTTGATCCACTCGTCCTGGTCTCGTTCGATCTCGATCTGCCAGTTTGGATTGTATTCCACCCGATCCACCTGGCCTCCGGCTTCCTTCCATTCCGAAGGAATCTCAATTTTCAATTCCACCGTGGGACTATCTTTTTCAACCGGAGCTCTCACCGAGAACGCCACGTGATGGGTTCCCGACACACCTCGCCGGGGCAAGAGCCCCACATGGGCCAAGGCCTGAACCATAAAGAAACTCCCCACTGCCAGCAAACATCCATAAAATCGTAGTCTCATTGTGTCCTCCTTGCGATTGACCTCCCAATCACTCTGGTTATCTCCGACCCGAATCAGCCCCCCGCCTGGAACAGGATCTTCAGCGCCAACTGGCTTTGCCGCGAGGTGGTCTCCCTGTATAAAAAGGCGAGATAGTCCAAGTAGCACTATAAACAACCGAAAGGCATTTTTCCACAAAAAAAGGGCGGGAGGCACCAAAGGTGCCGCTTAGGAAGGTAGTGAGGAGAGGCACAAGTTAACTTGCGCCTCTCCTCACGCTCAATCAGATACTAAAACAGGATCTTAAGTGCGAACAGGATTTGCCGCGCGGTGGTCGTGGTCTTGGTGATGACACCGGCAGTTGGATCCTCCGCTCCGCCCCCGCCAAAAATCTGCATTCTGGGAATGCCGAAGTTGGCACGGTTGAAGGCGTTGAAAATCTCGGTCTTGAGCTGAAGCTGTGCTCCTTCTGTCAGGGCCCATTCCTTGGTGAATCCGATATCGAAAGTGGCCACTCCCGGCAAGATGAGCGTGTTTCTTCCAGCATTGCCGAAGAACCCCTCTGTGGGGACGGTTAATGCCGCCAAATCAAAGTATTGTTCGGGTTCACGACCATCGTCCAGGACCGGATTGTTGCTGAATCCTGTCGCGATCTGCGGCCTCTCCGCTTCGGTACTCTGATCCTGACGGGAGCGATCGAAGTCCATGCTAAAGGAGCTTGGAGGACCCGTCGCCAGGTTGAGAATCCCGTTCAAGGACCAGCCTCCCACCAGGAGCCCGGCGGCACCCTGAGGATTAAAGGGCAGTTCATAGGTAAAACTCGCCGCGAAGGTCTGGGC
>JAPYTY010000574.1 GCA_029942065.1 Acidobacteriota bacterium
ACCCAGGACTGCACAACTGACCGTGAGCAGGACACGCTTGTTCATAAGACGACACTCCCTTGGGGTTCGTTCATTCGTTTTTTCGTTTCTTGGTGGCGAGTTCTACCAACACACAGGAACGGAGGTCACTACTGTCGAGCCGTGCTGACGACCTCATCGAAAACGCGCAGCAAATTTTCCCCCATGATCCTGGCCACGTCTTCTCGAGAGTATCCTCGCTGGAGGAGTGCCTGGGCGATATTCTGGTACTCACCCGCGCCTTCGATATCCAGGATATTGACCGGGTAGCCGCCCCAGTCCGAGCTGATCCCCACATGATCGGCCCCGACCAGCCTCACGATATGGTCAATGGTGTCTATAAGGTAGGAAAGAGGAGGAATGTCCTGGTGGCGCTCGCTCGCCATTCGACCCGAACCGCCCCCGCCTCTGCGCTCGGCAATAAAATCGTAAATTTTAGTGGGGTCTCCGCGGTAGACCAGCGGCTCCAGTCCCATGATGCCCGATCCGCGCTGTCGGCCACCGTGCCACTTGCGGTCATATTCCTGACTCACCTGCTGGGGCAAAAAGGCGGCACATATGACCCCTCCTTTGGCTGCCAGGGCTTGAATCATCTCATCGCTCCAGTTGCCCGGCCTGTCAACCAGGGCTCGAGCTCCGGAGTGGGTGGTGGCGACCGGCTGGGTGCTGGCAGCAATCACATCCATGATGGTCTGCTCAGAGGTGTGGGAGAGATCGATCACGATTCCCAGCCGATTCATCTCGGTCACCAGCTCGCGCCCGTAATCCGTCAGACCCGAGCCTTTACCGGTGGTGTACATGACATCGCCAATATTGTTGGCCAGGTTATGGACCAGGTTCATCTCACGCAGGCCCAACCGGTGCAGCATGCGAAGCACGCCCAGATCGCTCTCGATGGCGATGGCCCCTTCGATGGAGAGAATGGCGGCTAGCTTATTTTGACTGCGAAGCGCTCGAACCTCATCCCCACTGGTGGCCACCCCGATCTGGTCGGGGTACATGCCGATCTGCCGATAGAAGTGGTCAATCTGCCGGACCACTTCCTTGACGGCCAGATGGTTGGCCTCGTAGAACTCGTCAACCGAGGTGTTGAAGAAGCCCGCCCCCAACCCGCCCTGCTCGGCCAAGGAAAGAGAAAATTGAGGATCCAGCCCGTCTCCGATATCCCCTCCCCTCCCGGCAGCCGAAGAGGTGGGATGCAGATGGCCATCGAACGTCCAGAACTTCGCGTCCTGGGAATCCTGGGCCTGAACTGACAGCAAGGGAGATGAAAAGGCAGGGATACGAGGTGCCACAGAAAAAAGCAGACACAACCCCAAAACCAGAGAGAGTACAACGGTGATTCGAATCTTCATGAGGAAAACTGATCCATGAAATAACACCCTGACGACCCTGTGTCAACGAGAAAGTGATCGCCGGAATCGAAGATCCCGGCCGCTGGTCTTCGACCAGCGCGTTCCACGTTCCAGGTTCCACGTTTCACGAA
>JAPYTY010000575.1 GCA_029942065.1 Acidobacteriota bacterium
GGGGTCCAGAACCCCGAAGGGGTGATGTGAAATAGCCTGGGGCGTGAGCCCCAGGCTTGAACGTTTGGTAGGCCGGGGAGCCCTGTAAGGGCGATGTAAGGGAGCCGTAAATGGCCCACATCGCCCTTACAGGGCTCATTCAATTAGCTGACCGAAACACCTGGGGCTCACGCCCCAGGCTATTCTATGCCGCCCCTTCAGGGCTCCAGAGAAGTGAATTCAAAATGTCCTGTATCAAGGATGTTCTGAAAACGCACCCTCAGTGCGCCGATTCCGGACGAAAGCACGAAAAAACAGAACACCTCAGGTGAGGAGGCCTTCGAAGGCTACTCGCAGCTCTGGGAAATGAAACCCATAGCCTGATTGCTGCAATGTCCGGGGAAGGACGCGCTGGCCGCTCAGTAGGAGTGCCTCCGCCATTTCTGCCAACAGAAGGCGCAGGACGAAGCCCGGTACCCGAAACATGGCCGGGCGCTTCAAAACGCCGGCCAGCGTTTTGGAGAACTCCTGGTTGGTGACCGGACCGGGGGCTGTGAAATTCACCGGGCCCTTGATCTCCCGATTGGACAGGACATGTTGGATGGCCCCGATTTGATCCCGGATATGAATCCAGGACATCCACTGCCGTCCACTGGCCAGCGGTCCCCCGACGAACATCTTGAAAGGAGGGAGCATTTGCGGAAGTGCTCCTCCCCGGTTGGAGAGAACCAGACCCGTCCGCATCAGTACCACCCGGATTCCCGATTCGGTCGCTCGCCTGGCCTCATTTTCCCAGTGCCGGCAAACCTGGCCTAGAAAGTCCTCTGCCGGGGGCTCATCTTCCCCCAGCGGTTCATCACCCCGGGGCCCGTAAAATCCTATGGCGGACCCGCTCACCAGGACCTCAGGCGGATCCTTCAACTGACCCAGAAGGTTGACCAGATTCCGGGTTCCCGCCACCCGGCTCTCGCGGATGGTTTCCTTTCGTCTGGAGTTCCATCGACCGGAGGCAATCGATTCGCCGGCCAGATGAACCATTGCATCGAGACCTTCCAGGGCCGGTTCAGGAGTCAGTGGAGTAGTGGCATCCCAGCCAATACACTGGGCGGAGGGAAATTGAAGGCGTGCCTTCTCAGGAGTTCGGGACAGGACCACGATCTGGTAGTGGTTTGGATCGAGCGCGTTGCACAGAGCACTACCGATTAACCCGGTCGCTCCCGTGATTCCCAGTCGCATTCAACCCTCCGGGTAAGTGCCTTCGCCCTGGAAGCCGAATTCACAAAAGCAAGACAGCGAGCTTTCATGAACTGGCTGGGGGACAGGGATTCGAACCCCGATTCCATGGACCAGAACCACGTGTGTTGCCCTTACACTATCCCCCAGTCGAGCGCCTATTATAACCCTGTCCGCGGGTTTTCGACCAGAGGCGGCCGTGCGTTCGTCGGAAAGTCATAGTAGCGGTTATCCGGTATCGGCGCCCTGAGGCGCCTCCCACACTCCCGGAGTTTTGGCTA
>JAPYTY010000576.1 GCA_029942065.1 Acidobacteriota bacterium
GTCCTGGATGACGTCATAGCCGACTTTTTCATCCAGTTCACCATAACGCTCAAAAATCCGGCGGGTGTAGGCATCGATCACGAAATGTGCCTGGCCGCAGGCGTACAGCAAAATCGAGTCGGCCGTCTCGGGTCCAATCCCTTTGATGGCAAGAAGCTGCTCCCGCTGGACGTGGCCATAGAAATCACCCGGGTAGTCAGAAATAAATCGGGCCATGGTCTTGATTCGTTGGGCCTTCTGTCGGAAAAACCCGGATGGCCGGATGGCCGCCTCCAGCCGGGGTCCCGGGCAAAGCAGGATCGATTCCACATCCACCAGACGCTCCTGGACCATTCTCTCCAAGGCCTTTTCAACATTTTTCCAGTTGACGTTCTGGGTCAGGATGGCTCCGGCCACCACCTCAAAGCGCGGAGGGTTGAAGTTCCCGCTGACCGGCCAATCTCCACCAGACCAGCCAGCCGCAAATGGATACACCTTTTCAAGGGTCTGATAGATGGCGACGAGGCCCCGGGTATGACCCATCCTGTTTTTCCGATCTATTCAACGGGAATCAATCGGGTGATTGCTTTCCGGCGGCTCCTCGGGGGCGGACGACTCGAAGCCTAGATTTCCGGGTTTCTTCTGCCGGGGTTGCCCCGCTGTCCGATGGATAGGCGATTCGATGGTGCCCCGTGTTCTTGAGGATATGAGTCACGGTATCTTCGATCTTTTTCAGCTCTCCGATGGTCAGACCTGACTGGTCAAGCTCTCCTTGCTCCAACTTTCTTTGAACAATGCGGCTGACCAGGGTGCGGATGGTCTGGTCATCACGACTCTCCACCACCCGGCAGGCTGCCTCACATGAATCCACGATCATCACGACGGCTGTTTCCCGGCTCTGAGGCCTGGGTCCGGGATACTTGAAGACTCGCTCCGATTTGATTTCCGATTCCAGCTGTTTGGATTTGTGGAAAAAATAGTCGATGGTCGAGGTGCCATGATGCTGGGGAATAAAATCTTCCACTGCACCGGGAAGCCCGATCTGCCGAGCCAGCTGGACCCCCCTCGTCACATGAGAACGGATAACGGCCGCTGAGGCGACCAGACCCAGCGATTCATGCAGATTCTCTCCCGCCACCTGGTTCTCAATAAAGTATTCCGGGCTGAACATCTTGCCGATATCGTGGTAGTAGGATCCCACCCTCACCAATAGACTGTTGGCCCCAATTTCGTTGGCCACGCTTTCCGAGATATTGGCCACCGCCATACTGTGCTGGTAGGTGCCGGGTGCCTTGAAGAACAGCTCCTTGAGAACCGGTACGTTCAAGTCCAACAACTCCATCAATCGAAATGGCGAAGTGAAATCAAACAGACGCTCGAAAACAGGAAGGAAAATCAGGGTCAGAAGAGCGGCGATAATGCCGTTGGTGAGAGCTGCCAGGGCATCGGGGAAAGCATCGGAGAATCCTCCCCCGGTCAAACTCAGTTCACACAGAAACACGAAAAC
>JAPYTY010000577.1 GCA_029942065.1 Acidobacteriota bacterium
TCCGGGGGAGTGTCCGGGGGTGTGATAAACCCTCAGGGTCAAGTTGCCGACCTGTAGATTTTCGCCCTCCTGGAGAGGGCGATCCAGGGGTGGAGCGGGCGGATAATCCAACCCGAACCGTTGCGCCTGGGTGGGGAGACTGTGGTAGAGCGGCTCATCCTCAGGGTGAAGGTAGATGGGGACATCCCACTTTTCCTTGACCAGGCCGACTCCGGAGATATGATCGATGTGGGCGTGGGTGTTCACGATCGCCGTGAGCTCGATGTCGTGTTCCTGGACTTTGGGGAGCAGAAGAGGAGCTTCGTCACCCGGGTCAATGTAGATTCCCTGCCGGGTTTGTTGGCAGGATAACAGGTATCCGTTCTTGAAGAACGGCTCGACGGCATCTTGTGCCAGGAACAGGTTCGTGCTCATGATGAACCCATTGTAAAGGATATCGGCGGGTTTCAGCTTGATATCTGCGCTGGCAATCAAGACGATCTCGGTTTTGCATGCCTATGACTCAGCCTTCAGTGGACACAGTATTCTTCGATGCCGCGGGCACCTTGATCGGGGTGCGTGGGTCAGTGGGTGAGATCTACGGACAATATGCCGAAAGATTTGGCTTTCACCATGGAGGGGACGAGTCGGTCCAGCGCCAGATTGAGAAATCTTTCGGGATTTCAATCCGGGAGACCCCCCTGCTGGCTTTTCCCGGGGAAATGAAAAATTCCATCGAGGAGCTGGAGAAGCAATGGTGGCAGAGGCTGGTCCGGGACACCTTTACTCGGATCGGATCCTTTCCTCGAATTGACGAGTTCTTTGAAACGGTCTATCAGGTGTTCCGCACTTCAGAGGCCTGGCAGTTGGAAGAGAACTGCCGGGAGATCCTCGCCGATCTGGTGAGTAGGAAGCTGAAACTGGGAGTGATATTCAACTTTGATTCACGCCTTTTTGATCTTCTCCGGGACTTCGGGATCGAGGACTGTTTCGATGCCGTTATCATCTCCAGTCACGCCCCTGCGGCCAAGCCAGACCCCCTGATTTTTCAGTATGCGCTGAGGCAGATTGGGTCCCAGGCCGAATCCTCAATCCACGTCGGCGATAGTCTCCGGGGAGATTATGAGGCAGCTCGGTCGGCAGGCTTATCCGCCCTTTTGTACGATCCGGAAGATCGGCATGCAGACCGGCTGGATGAGCGGCGGATCCGGAGTTTGGCCGAGGTTTCATCTTTTTTGGTATAGTTTCCAGTCGCTTATGGCCAAACAAAAAATTCGCCTCGCGCACAGTCCCGATAGCGACGACGCCTTCATGTTCTATGCGCTGGCGACTGGGAAAATCAATACAGGCGAGTTCATCTTTACTCACCAGTTGGATGATATTGAGACTCTCAACCAGGCTGCCTCCACGGGCACCTACGAAGTGACGGCGGTCAGTATCCATGCCTATGCCTATCTTCATGAGCAGTATGCTCTCTTGAATTCCGGAGCCAGCATGGGTGAGGGG
>JAPYTY010000578.1 GCA_029942065.1 Acidobacteriota bacterium
GAGTGTTCTCTGTTTGACCTCAAATTCGTGGTACTGGGGCACAACACGATTCGAGGCGCGGCGGGAGCTTCGGTTTTGAATGCCGAACTGGTGGTCGAAACAGGATTGATAAAGAGGTAAGCCTAGAGAAACGAAGAGAAGGCACTTCGGGCCTGGAGAAGGCACGAAAGCACGAAAGCACAAGGGCACGAAAGCACAAACATGCGCATCACACTGATCGGTTACGGCAAAATGGGACGGATGATCGAGGAGATCAGCCCGGGTCTGGGCCATGAGATCATCCACACCATCGATATCGACGGTGCACCGGGCGAGGGAGGATTTTCGGGAACGTGGGTGGAAAATTCCGATGTTGTGATTGATTTTTCGGTGGCCGAAGCCGTCGTCTCCAACATCAAAAACGCCGTCGCTGTCGGTTTGCCCATCGTCGAGGGGACAACCGGATGGAACCAGCACATGGAGACGGTTGGCCGGATCGTGGAAGAGGGCCATGGCGCCTGCGTTTATTCCAGCAACTACAGCATGGGAGTGCTGGCCCTTTTTCATCTCACCCGGCAGGCCGGGAAACTGCTGTCCCGGTGGGAGGACTATCGTCCCTTCATCCACGAGGCTCATCATGATCAGAAAGTGGATGCCCCCTCGGGCACGGCCCTGAGTCTCAAGGGGATCCTTCAGGAGTCGTACAACTCCGAGGTTCCCACTTCCAGTACCCGTGCCGGTTCTATCCCGGGAAATCACGTGGTAGGATTCGACTCCCCTTTTGACACGCTGACCCTGGAGCACCGGGCACGAAGTCGGGAAGGGTTCTCTCGCGGGGCCCTGTTTGCTGCCGAATGGGTCCAGGGGAAAAGTGGATTTCACAATTTCGAGGACGTTCTTTTCGGAGATGACCAATGATTGATCTAACCGGTTGCGGGACCGCCCTGGTAACGCCCTTTAAATCCAGCGGCGAACCCGACCTGGAAGCTTATTGCCGGCTGATCCAGTGGCAGATCGATTCAGGGATCAACTTCCTGGTTCCGGTGGGAACCACCGGAGAAAGCGTGACTCTGAACGAAGAGGAATACGGCAACGTCATAGCCGCCTGCGTCGAAACCGCTTCCGGGAAGGTCCCGGTTCTAGCGGGAGCCGGAACAAACAACACCGAGTATGCCGTTCATCTGGCCAAAAAGGCGGAAAAGCTTGGAGCGGATGCGCTGCTGGCCGTCACTCCTTTCTACAACAAGCCCACCCAAGAAGGACTCCTGCTTCATTTCGGGAAAATCGCAGGATCCATCGGCATACCGGTCATCGTCTACAATGTACCGGGCCGAACCGTCACCAACATCACCGCTGAGACCACCCTGGAATTGGCCCGGATCGACAACATTGCAGGCATCAAGGAGGCCAGCGGCAACCTGGTTCAGATCATGAGAATCCTCCAGGAAAAACCCTCCGACTTTCTGGTCCTCTCAGGCGACGACAGCATGACAC
>JAPYTY010000579.1 GCA_029942065.1 Acidobacteriota bacterium
GATTTCGGCAGGGTCATTGGGCATGTCCGGACCCAGGCACACTTCATTGTAGATGGAATCCCAGATTTCGTTGCACATGCCGTTGAGCCACATCATCTCGCCGCCGCTGGAATGGCTGGTCCAGGGAGCACCGGTCCCCTTGTAGAACTCATGGATGGATTTCAGGTTCCAGAAGTTTCCTCGCTGCGATTCGATGTAGTAGGCCAACCTGTGGGGCAGCCTGTTTTCTCGATTGAGGTGATGATAGGCGGCAACCACCCTGGGAAAGAGTATTCGGGTAGCCACGGTGGTGATGCCTTCAGCGATCACATCCTGGCCTCGCAGCCAGAGCGTCTCGGCCAGCTTGTCGATGGGCTCATCCTTCCACCAGTACTCCCAGGTCATTCCATGAATTTCGGGAACGGCTGCGTATCCGTCATTGCCGGCTCCCGGTCGATTCTCCAGATCGGTACTCTCCTCCCAGTCCGGAAAGACCTCGGTCAGTTCCGAGATGGCTGCGCTATTAAAGATCCCCTGAAGACGGGTCGTGACCAGTACCGGATTGTCGGTAGTGACCCCATCAATCTGTCTCTTGTTGAGCCGTCCCTGATAAAGCCAGGTACGCGCCGTCCCTGGTGCGTTCTCCCTGGATTCCATTAACGAAACCGTGATCCATGTCCCTTCCGGTATGTTCTGGGTTTCGATGGCATTGACCAGGACGTCTCTCAGTTTTTTGGCGGTGGCCTCCGCCGTGCTCTCGGCTTCCATGGTGAGCTTGACACTGGGGTCCACCAGGCCAACCTGGGGGCCATACATGCTGCCGGCACTGGTAAAGGTATGGTAGTGGGTCTGAACCAGGCCGGGAATGACGGTTCTGCCGCCCACGTCCAGGACCCGGGTGCTGGACCATGCCAGATCCCGTATCTCGGCCTCGGTCCCCAGAGCCATGATTTTCTTGTCCTTGATGGCCATGGCCTGGTAGATGTTTCCAGAGGTGCCCGGAACGATACTCCGGTCGTCCATCGAGACAATTTTCCCGTTGACGACAATGGTATCGGCATAGCCCTGTCGGGCAACCAGTTCGGGAATGGCCTGAGAAAATCCGACGGCGGTCGAGAGCAAGAAGAGAAGGCACCCGGCTAAGACTTTTTTCATCGATTTATCCTCCAAAGGTTGGGTTTTTCGATGTGCAATTTTATCAGGAAAGCAGATCAAAGGGTAGGGGCGCACGGCCGGCCGCTCCGCGGCCAGGTGCCGTAGTGCTGTCGGCCGGAATCGGCATGGGACTCCGTTCCTCTTTTCGCGAAACGTGGAACATGGACCGTTAAACGCGCTGGTCGAAGACCAGCGGCCGGGGCGCCTCCCTCACTCCCGGAAGGCCGCTCAAGCCCGACTTTTTTACACCAGGTCGTCACGAAGCGGCGTTAGGGCCGGCCGGATTTTTCGGCGCCTGAGGCGCCTCCCACCTTCGGCCCCCGGAAGCGTACTGTAC
>JAPYTY010000580.1 GCA_029942065.1 Acidobacteriota bacterium
CTTCGTGACGCCGCCTTCATCTGAGGAACGAAGAGAACCTATGCATAATCCGGGCTAGGAAAGACTTTAGCAGATGGAGCGGGTGTTTTCTATTCAAGAAGATTCGTCGATAAGATCCTTGTAGGCCTGAACCGCCAGCTCATCGCAGCGTTCATTTTCAGGGTGTCCGGTATGACCTCGTACCAGTTCGAAGCTGAGCTGGTGTTTCTGAGAAAGCTCGTCCAGCTCTTTCCAGAATTCCACATTTTTGACCGGCTTCAGACCACTTTGGGTCTTTCTTTTCCATCCTCGCCTTTTCCAGTTTTCCATCCACTCCGTGATGCCCTGTTTGACGTAGGAACTGTCCGTCACCACACGGACGCGGGTCGGTCGTTTCAGATACCTGAGTCCCTCAATGACCGCCTGAAGTTCCATCTGGTTGTTGGTGGTGTCGGGCCTTGCCCCACTTTCTTCCACGGTCTTACCGGTTGGGGTGTGGCGTAGGATGAAGGCCCAGCCGCCCGGCCCCGGGTTTCTGCTGCAGGCCCCATCTGTGTAAAGAGAAACCTCTGCATCGAGGGAGGTGTCCATGTCCTTGTCGTTCATTACTTCCATGACATCAATGGGTGAGAATGATACACGCAGGCTGGTGGGGAAGCCAGTCGGTGTGGCTTGCGGGGTGGTACCTGGTATTGAGATGATAGGGTGTGAGGTTAGTGCCCGGAAGTCCGGGTGGGATTTGTGCTGCATTGGGTTAGGAGAAAAAATGCCTGCGGTGGAAAAGGAGTCGGTTTTAGAGGCTCTTAAAAGTGTCACCGATCCTGATCTGGGGCGCGACATTGTGTCCCTGGGTTTTGTCAAAGAAGTCAAACTCTGCGGAGGAGCCGTAGGCCTGACTATTGAATTGACCACTCCCGCCTGTCCGGCCAAGGAACAGATGAAACAGGAGGCAGAACAGGCCGTTCTTGCACTCCCTGGAATCGACCAGGTGAATATCGACATGACGGCACAGGTGCGGTCCTCACCCACAAGAGCTTCCGGTCTTCTGGCCGAGGTGAAGAACATCGTTCCGGTGGCAAGCGGCAAGGGAGGGGTCGGAAAATCGACGGTAGCTGCCAACCTGGCGGTGGCATTGGCGCGAAGTGGCGCCCAGGTTGGGTTGATGGATGCGGATGTCTACGGGCCCAGTATTCCAACCATGATGGGGATTTCGGGTAAGCCTCAGGCTGCACCTGATCAAAAGATCATTCCCCTGACCCAGTATGATCTCAAAATCATGTCCATGGGTTTCTTCCTTCCTGAAGAAAAGGCTGTGATCTGGCGTGGACCCATGCTGGACAAAATGATCGCCCAGTTTCTGGGAGGAGTGGTGTGGGGAGAACTCGATTACCTGGTGATCGATTTGCCTCCAGGAACGGGTGACATTCAGCTGAGCCTGTGTCAGAAGGTCTCACTCACGGGTGCTGTTGTGGTTTCAACGCCCCAGGAT
>JAPYTY010000581.1 GCA_029942065.1 Acidobacteriota bacterium
GGTCGGGCGTGCCGGCCGGGGAATACTGAAAAAGCACCTTTCTCGGATCAAAGATGAGCATCAGATCGAACTCACTATCGTCAATGTCGAAAATGCCGCAGGTGGATTCGGTGTCACCGAATCCCTTGGGGAACAGATTCTGGGTTACGGTGTCGATGTCATGACCTCGGGCAATCACATCTGGGACAAGAAGGAAGTCTACGATTACTTCACCAAGCAGCCTCGATTGCTGCGTCCGGGGAATTACCCTCCTGGTACCCCGGGTGACTATCTCTATCTGGCCGAGAGCTCAGGTGGCCTGCCGGTGGCGGTCATGAACTTCCAGGGAAGGGTTTTCATGCCCAACATCGATTGTCCCTTCCGGCTGGCGGAGCGGGAGGTTTCCAAGCTGGCCGACAAGGCTGCCGTGACCGTGATTGATTTTCACGCTGAAGCGACCTCTGAGAAGATGGCCTTTGGCTGGTTCATGAATGGCCGGGTATCGGCTGTTTTAGGTACCCACACCCATATCCCCACCGCAGACGCGAGAGTGCTGTCCAAGGGCACGGCTTATATCTCCGACGTCGGTATGACGGGACCTTATCATTCGGTGATCGGAATGGCGGTGGAGTCCGCTCTTCCCCGCTTTTTGACAGGGTTGCCGTCTCGCTTTCACCCCGCCACGGAAGATGCCGTTCTTTGTGCCGTGGTTCTAGATGTGGATGAGTCCCACGGTCAGGCTCGCTCCATCGAGCATCTTCAAGTGCGCTAATGAACCGCTACAGGCGGCCCATTTGCGCGTTCCACGATCAAAAAAAATCCAGAATTCAGAATGGCTAATTCGTGGACTCGTGCTGTCGTGTCCGGAGTGTGGGAGGCGCCTCAGTACGCCGATTCCGGAAGGCCGCTCTATGGTTGGTCGTTCACATCGCCCCTACAGGGCTCCTTTACCTGCCGATTCCAAATTCCTGGGGCTCACGCCCCAGGCTATTTCACATCACCCCTTCGGGGTTCTGGATCCCATCCCACCCAGAATTTTCGTGCTCTTCCACACTTCGGCATAAGAAGAAGCTAGGAGCCCGCACGGCCGTGCGCCCTTAGTCCAGTTGCCTCGGTTTTGTAGCAGTCGCTCTGTGAGCGGCCCATTCGGCACCTGAGGTGCCTCCCACACTCCGGGCTCTTCATTTTGGATTCCGGATTCCCTCTTTTGTCTCCTGTCTTCTTTGACTCGTGGTCCTCTTTTCTTGGAACGTTAAACCTGAAACGTGAAACTTGAAACCTTACCGGTCTAAAACGGGGACCGTTTCAGGCCGGTAAGTACTTCTTGAGAAACCTTCCCGTATAGGAGTTCTCCTCTGCAGCGATGACCTCCGGAGGGCCCTGGGTGACGATTTGACCTCCTCCCGTACCTCCCTCAGGACCCAGATCAATGATCCAGTCGGCGCACTTGATGACGTCTAAATTGTGCTCGATCACGAGAGCCGTGGCA
>JAPYTY010000582.1 GCA_029942065.1 Acidobacteriota bacterium
ATCCTGGTGTTTGCTCGAAAGACGCTCATCCCCCAGGACGCGATGGTTCGTGTTTTTTCGGCTGCCATCCTA
Source organism: Acidobacteriota bacterium (assembly GCA_029942065.1). GTDB lineage: Bacteria > Acidobacteriota > UBA6911 > RPQK01 > JADFOI01 > JAPYTY01. The sequence goes on from JAPYTY010000582.1 coordinate 73, forward strand.
CCCCTGATCATTGTGATTATTTTTCAGGCCACTCAGCCTATCTGGCTGATGGTCGGAATTCACCTGGCGAGTTTTTTCGTGATTGCCATGGTTTGTCACGGCTCCTTGGCCCGGGACCGTCCGGATCCCAATCATCTCACTGAATTTTATCTCTGGATCTCCTTTGGCGGCGTCCTGGGAGGCGCATTTAATGCGGTCGTGGCACCCATGATCTTCCCGACGCTGACCGAATACTCTCTGGTCCTGGTTTTGAGCGCATTGCTGCAGGCCTGGCGCCAGGGGGAATTCCGGCGGACCTTCCAGTGGTTCGATCTGACCTTGCCGGCCGGTCTGGGAGTCGCCGCCGGCACCTTGATTTTCCTGTTTGAAACTCTGGATGTTGCGGCGGGTCCGCTGGCCCAGGTGGCGATGTTTGGAATCCCGGCAGCCGTTTGCTACGGTTTTTCCAAGCGCCCTTTGCGCTTTGGCCTCTCGTTGGGAGCTCTTTTTCTGGCCAGCTCTCTTTACAGCGGTGGACAGGGAACCCTACTTCACACCGAGAGAAATTTCTTCGGGATCCACAAGGTGTTGCTGGATCCTGAGGGGAGCTACCATCTACTTTCTCACAGCGGCACCTTGCATGGGCGTCAGAGCCTGGAGGCTTCACGCCTCTGTGAGCCGCTCAGCTACTACCACGCCAGTGGCCCCTTGGGGCAGGTCTTTGCGACCGTAAAAGAGCGATCACCCCACTGGCGAGTTGGAGCGATTGGCCTGGGAGCCGGATCGATTGCCTCATACAAACAACCCGATCAACAATGGATCTTCTTTGAACTGGATCCCACGGTGGTGAAGATAGCCTTCAATTCCAACTACTTCACCTATCTCAACGACTGCAGTCAAGACGTCCGGGTGATTCCCGGTGACGCTCGATTGTCGTTGTCCCGGCAGCCAGACCACCAGTTTGAAATGATCCTACTGGATGCCTACAGCTCCGATTCAATCCCTATCCACCTGATCACTCGGGAGGCGCTTCAACTCTACCTGGACAAGCTCACCGAAAAAGGGATTCTGGTTTTTCATCTCTCCAACCAGTACCTGGACCTGCGTTCGGTTGTGGCGAACCTGGCCCACGATGCAGGGCTGGCGTACCTGATGCAGGATGATGTGAGTCTCAGCCGTCAGGAGCGGTCGCTGGGAAAGGAATTCTCTCGGTGGGCCATCATGGCCCGCGATCCGGAGACTTTTGGAAAACTCGCAACGGACCCCCGCTGGGGACGTTTGGAGGAAACCCAGGGACAGGTGTGGACGGACAACTACTCCAGTATCTTCAGCGTCCTGAACTGGAACGGAGGAGGGTTCTGAAGAGCGCTGGCAGAAGGCCAGCGCTCTTCAGGTTTCAGGTTTCACGTTTAAGG
>JAPYTY010000583.1 GCA_029942065.1 Acidobacteriota bacterium
AGTCTGAGCAGCACAGTAGCATTTCCAGAATGTCCAAGGCCTCCTCCTGATCCGTTCGACGCTGATAACGGAGCAGAAAATTGAAGCTGACGGGGCGCGGGAACTTGGGAGCGCCTCCAAATCCCCCCTGATTCGAATCAAAGCTGCTCCGGTGCCACTGGTAGGTACGATCCAGAAGCTCCTCGGCGATCTGGACGTCTTCGCTTTTCTGGAACACCGTCATTTCCTTCAACTGGTCGATGACGCCATCGGCCGATTTGGAAATCGCTTCCCGGTTGGTGTCCCACTCCTGGGCGACCCGTCCCAGCAGGTTGGTAAAGACCTGGGGCTGGAAGTAGGTGCCCCCAAAAAAGGGCTTCAGATCGGGAGTCAAAAAGACCGACATGGGCCAGCCACCACTTCCGGTTGAAGCCTGCACAAAGGCCATGTAAATTTGGTCCACATCCGGCCTTTCCTCGCGATCGACCTTGATATTGACAAAATTCCGATTCATGACCGAGGCGATGTCGGGCTGGGAAAACGATTCCCGCTCCATCACGTGGCACCAGTGGCAGGTGGAATATCCGATGGACAAGAAGATGGGTCGATCCTCGTCCCTGGCCTTGCGAAAAGCCTCTTCACCCCACGGGTACCAGTCGACTGGATTGTCGGCATGCTGGATCAGGTAAGGACTCTGCTCATCTATGAGTCGATTGGAACCGGCTCGTCCTGCTTCGAACCTTTCTTCAGAAGTGGACACGTTTCCTCCCTCTTGCGGGCTCGAGACATGAAGGCCCATTCCCATTCCCACACTCAAGGCGATCAGGCAAAGAAATACAGCGCTCAAAACAACCAGAGGCTTCGATCTGATACTCATGCGGTTTGGTCCCCCAAGCCTAAAGCCCGGCCTTGGCGAAGTGGCCCTATCCTATTCCAGGAAGTGGTAAAATACCAGATAAGCAACCCACGAGAGAAGACAAGGAGCGCAATCGATGAAACGATTCTGGTTCACCTCGATCACACTCAGCACCTTGACGCTGAGCACCTTTTTACTGCTGGGGGCCCAAACTCCTGCCTCGCCCACCGAACAGCGAATCATGGACTTCATCGACGCTCACACCGAGGAAGCCATCAGCTTGCTGGAGACCACCGTTAACATCAACAGCGGCACCATGAATCTGGAGGGCGTCCAGGAGGCGGGCAGAGTCTTTGCCTCCGAACTGGCCTCGCTGGGATTCGAGACCACCTGGATTCCCATGGACAGCGTCGAGCGGGCCGGCCACCTGGTGGCCGAGCGCCGAGGCAGTCGAGGCAAGAAACTCCTTCTGATCGGGCATATCGACACGGTGTTTGAAAAGGACAGCCCCTTTCAAAGGTTCCAGCGTATGGGAACAATGGCGACAGGCCCGGGGGTTGAGGATATGAAGGGTGGAATCGTGGTCATCCTCTATGCCCTCAAGGCGCTCGATTCGGTGGGTGCACTGGA
>JAPYTY010000584.1 GCA_029942065.1 Acidobacteriota bacterium
GGGTATCGCCAAATTCAAGAGCGGATTGAATCAACTTGCTTTCATCCTCTTCAATGATCCCTTCTTCTGCTCCTACCCCCAGGTAGGCCTGGATCTCTTCTTCACTGGCATCCTCTTCTTCTACATCCACATTCAGCTGGTTCTTCATCTGTGCAGTCTTGAAGGCGCGAAGGAGAATCGTCAGAGGTAAACTGATCCATTCCAAAAGACGGTACAAGGGGCCGAGAACGGGAAGGAGGCGCAACAAGACACGCTCGGGTTCGGACTGAACGATCATTTTGGGAAACAACTGCCGGAACAAAGCGATGACAGTCACCACGGAAGCGAACGCCCAAAGCGCAGCATACGCCACATTGGCCTCAAAAAGGAGTGCACTGATGACCACTGCTGAGATCACAACCAGAACCTGGCTTCCGAATTGGATGGGCAACAAGAACTGGACTCGATCGCTGGCAATGTCTTGAAGGAGATGGTCCTTGGCGCTCTGTTCTCGCTCGGCCAGGACTTTGAGCGACAATCGTGAAAGGCGCGAGATGGAACTCTCCAGCACTGAAAGAAGAAAGAGCACCAACACCAGAAAAACGAACGTAAAAACTTCCAAGTTAAAGTTGAAATTCTCCCCTTAATTTACTCTCCAGCGCCTTCATCTTTCCTCCATCGGTGTGATGATCATGGCCCAGAAGGTGGAGCAGCCCATGGAGAGACAGTAATTTCAACTCCTCCAGCAGGGTCTTCTTTCTTTGCTGGTCGGCGGTTTGTACACAGATAAGGATATCCCCTAAGTAGGCATCCTCCTGCCCATCCTCATCATCAGGGAAGGCAAGAACGTCGGTGGTCCGATTCTGACCTCGGAACTGCCGGTTATAGTTCTTCATGGCCAATTCACTGATCAGCACTACTGAAAATCCGATCTCGAGAGCCATCTGGCCGGACAGCTGATAGAGGAACTCTCTGAGGGAAACCGTTTCCACGGGAAGTTTCCGCTGTCTATTGAATACGTTGACTTTCGGTCTGTGTCTGCTCAAACTGCTCTTCTTTTACTCCTCGATTGAAATCAAAGCCCGGGTACTCGATGCGGTGATGGTGCATTCCCGTGATCACTCGCTCGAAGGCACGAAGGATTTTATCCAGGTCCTGCATCGTGATATCGCATTCGTCGAACTGTCTGTCCTGGATTGTGGACTGGATCAAACGCCGATTCATACTCCGGATCTGGCTCGGACTTGGATCCTGGAGGGTGCGGGCCGCAGCTTCCACCTGATCCGCCAGCATCAGGATCGCCGCTGCCTTGCTTTGAGGCTTGGGTCCCGGGTATCGGAAATCATCTTCATTCACTGCCCGTTCTTTCCCTTCAGCAGCATCCTTGGCCTTCTGGTAGAAAAACTTCATCAGTCTCGTTCCATGATGCTCGGGGATCAGATTGCTCACGGTACGCGCCAGCTTGATCTCCTCGGC
>JAPYTY010000585.1 GCA_029942065.1 Acidobacteriota bacterium
GATCCATGCTGTCCCGGAAATAGCCCATGCATTTCCAGAGAAGAAGGGTGGAGATCAAATGGGCCGCCACCGTCAAGCTGAGCAGTGAGTAGCGTATCCCCTCCACGCCATAGCTTTCGCTCGTGAAAACGTAATCCGTGAGCATCGCCAGTATAAGGGGGCCGAAGGCCAGACCCAGCATGTTCACTACCAGGAGGTAGATGGCCGAGGTTTGACCGCGCATGTTGTTGGGCATCATTTCCTGGATCGATGCGGCTCCCAGAGCTCCCGGTACGGCCGCTAGAAAGACGGTCGGCGCCATCAGAAGCATGGCCAGATCGGCATTGCCGACCAGCGGAAAGACCATGCCCGCCGGAAACCAGATCCAGGCGGCAAGGAAACCCACACGGATTTTGGCATCGCCGTAGCCTTTTCGAGACAGCAGGTCTGCGACATATCCGCCGCTGAAAATACCCAGGGCCCCGAAAAAGGCGAAGATGCTTCCATAGACCAGGCCGAAGTGAGCCATCTCCCAGCCGTGGACGCGCCGGAACATTTCTGGAAGCCAGGCCGTGGTGCCCAGTCCGGAGAAGGCCAGGAGGGCGAACCCGATATTGTGAGTGAGGATGGTCTTCCAGTTCTGCCTCATATACCCAAACACCTCGGCCAGGGGAATGGCGGAGGGATGCTTGCCTGATGCGGGCCTGCTTTTTTTCCAGAGACCCCGTCGGAGAGGTTCTCGTACTGTCAGCAGCAGGACCGGAACCACCAGAAGGCCCGGCAGGCCCACCAGAAAAAAGACCTTTTGCCAGGGTTCTACAGGGCCCAGGATGGGCAGTTGCCAGGGGGCTGTTCCCCGGACATAGCTGATGGCTCGCCCTCCGATCAGATAAGCCAGTCCGGAGCCCAGGTAAATTCCCATCCCATAAAAGGCAATGGCTCTGCCCAGTTTTTCCTTCGGAAAGTAATCGGCGATCAAGGAATAGGCGGAGGGAGAAAGGGAGGCTTCTCCCACCCCGACCCCCACCCGCATCAGGGCCATTTGCCAGAAGTTTCTGGCCAGGCCGCATCCCGCCGTCATAAAGCTCCACAGGCCAAGGCCTATTCCAATCACCAGGCGCCGGTTGTGGGCATCCGCCAGGCGCCCGAAAGGAATGCCGAAGAAGGTATAGAAGATGGCGAAGGCCGGTCCCATCAGGAAGCCGGCATGCCAGTCCCTCTCCAGATTCAGGCCCTCCTTGAGATCTCCGATCATCATGCTCAGTATCTGGCGATCGATGAAGGCGAAGATATAGATCACCATCAGAACCACAACCACATACCAAGCGTATCGGGGGGAGGGGTAAGAGGGTTCGCTCATGGTGGGATTTGATTATAGCCTGTAGCACGCGCTTCGCGCGCAGAGAAACGCCTCGCTGATGTTGCGGCCTTCCGGAAGCGGCGCCTGAGGCGCCGCCCACACTCCTAGCCTTGTCT
>JAPYTY010000586.1 GCA_029942065.1 Acidobacteriota bacterium
CTTCCCGTAAGGACCGTAGCGGTCCTGAACCAGCTCCCACACGTTGCCGATCATTTGCCGGCATCCGACCGCGCTGTCCCCTTCAGCCATCGCATCGACACTCACACATCCCATGGTTTGCCCGTTCAGGTTGGCCTGGCCGCCGCCGGGGGGCTCATCACCCCAGGGGAATCGCCTCTTCCTCTCCTCGGGAGTCCCATTCGAGTCGAAGTTGGTCGATGCCGCCATTTCCCACTCCGCTTCAGTCGGCAACCTGCGGCCGGCCCACCGGCAGTAAGACTCCGCCTCAAAGCAGTTGACATGAATAACGGGGAGATCGTCCTCCAGGGGAAGGAATTCCTGGAAATTTCTTCGCATCCACCGGTTGGGAGATTCCCTTTTCCAGTAAACGGGATGCTCCGCCTGAACCTCCTGGAGCCATTTTGCGCCTTCCTCACCCCACCATTCCCGGCTCCGGTACCCTCCATCCTCCACGAAAGCGGCATACTCGGCGTTGCTGACGGCCCTACAGGCAATCTGAAACGGCATCAGCTGGACCGGATGAGCCCACTTTTCGTTGTCAAAAACGAAGGGGATGTCCTGGGTCGCTCCTAACAGGTAACGCCCCCCGGGAACTTCCGCGTCACCTGGAAGAGCACGCCCTTCTGCCCCTGGCGGGGAGGGCTCTCGCGCCGACTGGTCGAGGTTGGAGGGTGCAGGGTACGCAAGAGTCTGTCGGGTGTAGGTGAAGGCCTCATCGTGCATGTCTTCATGGAAAAGACCCAGCTGATAAAAGTAGGCCTCCTGTCCAGGCTCCCGGGAGTCGAGCCGTTCAATGATACGATCCAGTACTTCCTGCATATAGCTCAGCGTTTCCTCACGGGAAGGGAGAAGCAGATCCCAGCGGACATCATGGGCAATGGCCATGGAATCGTAAAGGTGATCCGCATCCTGCCGGACCGGCTCCTGGTTCCACACATGGCGCAGGATCCACTTTTCATGAAACCAGGCAACGTGGCCGATCTCCCAGAGCAAAGGGTTGATGATATCCAGCTGAGGTCCCATGAGCTGTTCATCGCTGAGATCCCTCACCAACGCCAGCGTCCTGTTTCGAGCTTCCGTCAAATCTTCGATGAGATGCTTCGAGCTGATCATGCGGTCCTTGTCCTGAATAGTAACAGTGAAAACCATTTCTGGGGATCGGTAAAGCGGCCCACCGATTCAAACCCGAAATGCTGAAGTTGCTGCTCCAGCTGTTCACTATCAAACTTACGACTGATCTCGATCAGGATCTTCTCACCTTCCTCCCAGACCCAGCTGGACTGAGGAGAGGGCACCTCGATCAACTGCCTGGCCGTGGAGACCCCATACATTTCAACCTGGCGCCACTCGGGATCATAGACCGAATGGTAGCGAATTTGGTTGAGATCAAAATTACTCCCCAGAATTTGATTCACATTGTTGAAAAC
>JAPYTY010000587.1 GCA_029942065.1 Acidobacteriota bacterium
CTGCTATCGATTCAGGGCGCTCAACGTTTCCTGGGGTTTTCCTCCAATGAGGTCTCGGCCCTGGAATTGCGAATTGAAGACATTGAAAAGGCGCCTGATGTGGCGACTCGGGTCAAAGCCCTGGTCGGCCCTGGATACGTTGCCAATACCTGGATTGAGTTGAATCGCCCTCTATTTTCAGCACTCGAGTTGGAAAAAATGGCGATTTTCGTCGCTATCGGACTGATCATACTGGTGGCTTCACTTAATATTGTCGGGACTTTGACCCTGACGGTGATGGAAAAAAGCCGTGATATTGCCATTATCACGGCCATGGGTGGGACATCCCACACCATCATGGCGGTTTTTATGCTGCAAGGTCTTATCATCGGATTGATCGGGACGTTGTTGGGAGATCTTCTGGGTACTGTTGCGGTTTGGTTTTTCAATAGTTATGAGGTGTTTCCTCTGGAAGCCCAGGTCTATGCGATCGCCTATGTTCCTTTTGAATTGTATCCAGATGACCTGATGGTGGTGTCCCTTCTGGCCATTTTCATCAGTTTTCTAGCTACGGTTTATCCGGCTCGTTCAGCGTCTCGCCTGGATCCGGTAGAGGCCCTGAGATATGAGTAAATTCCTGAGAATCAAAGGGCTCTGTAAGTCGTTTCAATCAGGAAGCGAGAAACTTCAGATCCTGATGGACCTGTCACTTGAGGTGGAACAGGGGCAGATGGTGGCCGTCACAGGTGCCAGTGGATCAGGGAAAAGCACCTTCCTTCATCTGGTGGGGGGGATGGAGAGAGCGGATGCTGGAGTGATTTATCTGGAAGGAACCGATGTGAATGAACTGGAGGGCTCTGAACTAGCCGGTTTTCGCAATCATAAAGTCGGCTTTATTTTTCAGTTTCATCACCTTCTTCCTGAGTTTTCCGCACTCGAAAACGTGATGTTTCCTCTTCTGTTGAGGGGGCAGACGTTTGGACAATCCGCTCGGGAGGCAAGGTTTTTGATGGATGAGGTCGGTTTGGCGGATCGAGTCCACCACAAACCGGGGAAGTTGTCGGGAGGAGAACAGCAGCGGGTGGCGGTGGCGCGTGCTCTGGTGGGCAAGCCCAAGCTATTGCTGGGGGATGAACCGACAGGCAACCTGGACGAGCATACCGCCGCAGCTCTGTACCAACTACTGCGGGAGATTCACCTACGCCACAAACTGACCTCGATTATCGTGACCCACAATCCTGTCCTGGCTTCCCAGTGTGATCTGGAGAAGCGGCTGCATGGAGGGCAATTGGTTTAGGGTCTCACCACAAAGACACAGCAAGATTTTCACCACAAAGGCACAAAAACACAAAGAAGACTGTCCCAGGGCGGGGCGCCCTGAGCCAGGCTCCTGTCGCTGCTTCGCAGCGAGGCCTGACAGAGGGAACTGTAGGGGCGCACTGAGTGCGCCCACAGCAAGGTCGTGCC
>JAPYTY010000588.1 GCA_029942065.1 Acidobacteriota bacterium
GCGCAACACAGTCAGGACGGATGATAGCGGCGATGCAGTAGAGAATTTATGCATAATGTGGGCTAGAATCACACCAACCAACACCACCAGACAAGAGAGTCTCGAGTGATCATCGTCATGAAAAGCGGTACCTCCCGCGAGCAGATCGACCACGTCATGGAACGGATCAAGGATCTGGGCTATGAGCCTCATCCCATTTTCGGAGTCGAGCGGACCGTCATCGGAGCCATCGGGGACGAACGGGGAAAGAGCCTGTTGCAAAGTCTTATCTCGGTGGAAGGAGTGGAGAGCCTCATTCCTATTTTGAAGCCCTTCAAGCTAGCCTCCCGAGAGATGAGGAAGGAACGAACCGTTCTCCAGGTCGGCGATGTGAAGATCGGCGGGGGTGGGTTTGCCAATATCGCGGGTCCCTGCTCGGTGGAAAGTGAAGAACAGATCCTGACCGCTGCCCGGGCCGTCAAAAAGGCCGGGGCCAACATGCTCCCCGGCGGGGCCTTCAAACCCAGAACCTCACCCTACAGTTTTCAGGGGATGGAACAGGGGGGTCTGAAACTCCTGGCCAAGGCCAGGGAGGAGACCGGCCTTCCAATCGTTACCGAGATTCTCTCCTCCGATGATGTGGACCTTGTCGCGGAATACACGGATGTGATGCAGGTCGGGGCTCGCAACATCCAGAACTTTTCTCTTCTAAGAAGCTGGGCAAGGTGAATCGGCCCGTGCTCCTGAAAAGAGGCATGTCGTGCACCGTGAAGGAAACGCTCATGTAGGCGGAATATATCTTGAGCAGCGGGAATCCTGACGTCATTCTGTGCGAGCGGGGTATCCGCAGCTTTGAAGACTCCATGCGCAACACTCTGGATCTTTCGGCTGTCGCTCTTCTCAAGGAATGGACCCATCTGCCGGTGATCGTCGACCCCACCCACGGCACCGGAATAAAGTCCCTGATTTTGCCCATGTGCAAAGCCGCCATTGCCACCGGTGCGGACGGTTTGATGGTGGAGGTTCACCCCAACCCCGAAGAGGCTCTCTCGGATGGGTTCCAGGCTCTGGTCCCGGAGCAATACCAGGAGATCACCCAGGCCATTCGACCCTACCTGGAACTGGAAGGGAAGACCCTCTAACCACGAAGGCACAGTTTAACCAACCACAAAGGCACAAAGACACAAAGAAGACACAGTTCTAGCCAGAAACGGCACAAGAAACTTTGTGCCGTTTCTGGCTAGAGTTCTTAGTGCCCTGGTGTCTTGGTGGTGAATCTTTCTTTGTGGTGTGGGCGAACCGGAATCGGCGCACTGAGGCGCCTCCCACATTCCGGAAAGCCGCTCATAAGAGCGGCCACTACAATAGCTCGCCATACCTCCGGCATCGCTCCAAAGGAGTGACAGAGCCTGGCTCAGGGCGCCTCGCCCTGGGACAGTTTTTTTGTGTCTTTGTGATGAAGAACCC
>JAPYTY010000589.1 GCA_029942065.1 Acidobacteriota bacterium
GGACTTCCCTCTCCCTTACGAGGTTGGTGAGATACACCTGGATCAGGGCGACATTCTGGTCTGCTACACCGACGGTATCGTGGAGAGCACCGACCCGGAAGACCAGGAGTACGGCTACCAGCGGCTGGTCGATATCACCCAGGAAAACAGTCATATGGAAGCCCGAGCCCTCTTTGACCTGATCATGGGGGATGTGGCAAGTTTTCGTGCCGGCCGGGATCCGGCTGACGATCAGACCCTGGTGGTGATCAAAAAAGGGCTGACCGGGTGACCCCTGCCGTTTGACAGAAAACCCGAAATCCGAACTCCTAAACCCGAACCCGGTCCGAAATTCCAAACCCGACCGTTCTCCACGCAGAGCATAAGCGACGCGTTTCTCCACTCCGAGCGTTAGCGAGGAGTTTCTCTAGCCCGGATAATGCATAGGTTGTCTTCGTTCCTCAGATGAAGGCGGGCGGCACTGCAGTAGACAATTCATGCATTGTCCGGGCTTAGGTGCGAAGCACGCTTCTCCCGGCCCCTTTGTCTGATTGGAATCGCCAGGGGCCTCATGGGGCGGCACTGGCGCCGCGGAACTTCAAGGAACCCCCGATGAAGGCGAACTCATAGACCTTGTCCCGGGACAGGCCTTCCAGGTTCACAACCTCTAAAAACACCATCCCCTTCTCCGCCAGCAAGTAGGTATGAACGGGAACCCAATTATCGGGAATGTTCGAAGGGCGGATTTCAAAACTCAGGTTGTCGGCACCCAGCATCATGGCCCCTTTTTCTTCCACCAGCCATCTGGCAGCGCCCAGCACCAATCCGGGTGAATTGTTCATGTGCTTCTCAGCGTAGTAGTAATACTTCATCCGCCCGGTCCGGATCAGGACCACCTCTCCCCCGTTCAGCAGGGTCCCCTGGGCCTCCAGCGCCTCTTCCAGATCGCGGGCGGTGACCCGGTAGGCATCCGGCAAAACATCCAGACCCTTGGCGGCGGCCACGTCGATCAGCACACCCCGGGCCACCACCGGAGGGATCGTCTCAGCGCCGGTCTTATGCCACCCCCGGTCCCCAAGGTGCTCGTCGGCGCTGAAGCCGTTGTAGATCCTTACGTTGAGTCCGAAATGATTCAGGGCATCCACAAGAGTTCCCATATGGGTATACATGGAGCCCACATCCCCTGTGTAAATAATCTTGTCATTCATCTCCTGTCCGATCGCGGTGGGGTCATCGACAGCGTTCCCCCGCGGGGTGTGGGGTCAGTGCATGATGAAAACGGGGATCACCCCTTCCGTAGAAGCTGGGCATTCCCACAAAAAACTCGACGCTCAGATCATAGACCTTGCCGCTGGAAATTCGGCTCAGGATCTCCAGACGGGTGGTGTCCGTCATCATGTTGAGCGTCCCGATCTCATCTTCCGGACCCCAGGGGCTCACACCTACCTGCCC
>JAPYTY010000590.1 GCA_029942065.1 Acidobacteriota bacterium
GTCGAAGACCAGCGGCCGAGGCGCCTCCCACACTCCGGACTTCTGGCTCCTGACTCCTGACTCCTGACTCCTGGCTCCTATTCATCCGGCAATCGATCATCCGGTTCCAACACGGGCGGATCTGCCTGTACGGTCTCCGGGTACTTGAGACCGGCCCCGGTGTTGAGCAGAAGGACCCGCTCCCGGGAGGTAATCCAGCCTTCCTCGGCCAGTCGCATGGCCGCGCTCAGGGTTGCCGCTCCTTCCGGGCATATGAAGGGACCTTCACGTTGAGCCAGCAGACGCTGGGCTTCCAGGATTTCCTGATCGGAGACGGCCACGGCGCATCCGTTGGTTTTATGGATGGCCTCCAGGACCAGAAAATCACCCAGGGCGTGGGGAACCGTCAGTCCGAAGGCGATGGTTTGAGCGTTTTCCCAGAACTGTGATTCTTTCTGCTGCTCTCGCCAGGCCTTCACGATGGGGGCGCATCCGGTCGACTGGACGGCCACCAGGCGGGGGAGTTTCTCCCCGATCCACTCCATGCTCCGCAGTTCCTCGAGAGCTTTGTAGATGCCGATGATTCCAACGCCTCCTCCCGTGGGATAGATGATCACATCGGGAGGCTGCCAGCTGAACTGCTCGAGCAGTTCCAGCCCCATCGTCTTTTTCCCTTCGATCCGGTAGGGTTCCCTGAGGGTGGAAGCGTTGTACCAGCCGAACTCCTCGACCGCCCGGGTGACGATTTTTCCGGCGTCACCGATCCCGCCATTGACCAGATAGAGCGATGCCCCGGTAATGGTGCATTCTTTCTGGTTGATGGCAGGAGAATCAGCGGGCATCACCACCACGGCTCGTACTTCAGCCGCCTGGCAATAGGCGGCCCAGGCAGCTCCTGCGTTGCCGTTGGTGGGCAGGGCCAGCACCTGGACTCCCAGTTCTCGGGCTCGTGAAACTCCCACGGCGGCTCCTCGGGCCTTGAATGTCCCGGTGGGAAGCATCCCCTCGTCTTTCATAAAAAGATGAGGCATCCCCAGTTCGGGACCGAGCTTCCGCAGTGGGATAACTGGCGTCATGGGCTCTCCCAATGAAACAATGTTTTCATCCTGCCGGATGGGGAGCCATTCGCGGTACCGCCACAGGGTGGGTTCCCGGGTTCCCAGGACCTCCTTGCTGACGGCATTTTTCACCTGATCCAGGTCATAGCAAACCAGCAGGGGCGCACCGCAGGTACACAGGTGCATGATTCGCTCGCTCTCATAGGTGAGCCGGCATTTAGAACATTCCAAATGAGTCACGAACATGATCAGCCCGTATTATGCATAAATTCTCTACTGCAGCGACGCCGCCTTCGGCGCCGGTGTCGTTCATCTACTGGTAGGGGCGCACGGCCGTGCGCCCTTCTTGGCTTCGAAGTCCTTGCAGTGGGCGCACTCAGTGCGCCCCT
>JAPYTY010000591.1 GCA_029942065.1 Acidobacteriota bacterium
CGGGCAGACTGGGAGGAAGGAAGGTCAGGCCCGCACTCAGCGCAGTCAGGGTACAGGTGAAACCGAAAAGCTTGATGAAAGGATAGCCCCAGTAATGACCCCTGAGTCGTTGATAGCCCATCACCAGCAGCAGCAGGGGAAGGTAGAGGGCGGATAGCCCAAGATTGTGAAACAGGTAATCAGAGCTCCAGGCCCCGATTTTACCCGCATAGTTGGCGTAATCCGGGGAGGATGAAGAGACGTTCGAGGCGGGATCCAGGCCGCTGTAACTGAGCAATGACAGGGCCAGAAGTAGGGAGGCCGCCAGCAACACTACCCCAAAAAATTCACTTGCTTTTTCTCCCGGATGGACCGACATAATTCCATGTCTTTTTATCACCTGTCACTGACGCAAGGGGCCCGGGGCGCTGGTCTTCGACCATCGTGTTCCACGTTCCACGTTTCACGTGTCCGGAGTGTGGGAGGCACCTCGGTGCGCCGATTCCGGCCGAATGCACAAACTTCCGTGCGCACCTTCTGTCAGACCCCGGCGGTCACAATCCCCTGTACAGGAGTCAGGAGTCAGGAGTCTGCCTTCTCTAGATCTCAATCGTGAGCGGCAGGATGATGGGTCTTTTCCCTGTCTGCTTGCGCAGGAAGCGCTTGAGGCCCTTGCGGAGAATCTCGTTGAAGAGTTCCTGGTCCTGTTTTTCCTCGATAGGTGTCTCGCTGACGATTCTGGAAACCGCATTCTGGGTGGCTTCCAGCAATTCTGTGGAAGCGTCCATCAACACAAATCCCCGGGAAACCAGTTCGGGTGTGCCGATAAGATCTCCCGTCAGTCGATCCACTCGAAGCACCACCACCAGAAACCCGTCCTCGGAGAGAACACGACGGTCACGCAGCACCATTTCATGGACCTGCCCCAGGCTTCCCTCATCGATGAAACGCCGTCCCACTGTCACCTTGTCGGTTACCCGGGCGGAATCAGGGGTAATCTGCAACTGATCCCCGTTTTCGATGATCAGAACATTATCCTCGAGAATCCCCTGGTCTTTTGCCAGCGAAGCATGATTCTTCAGCTGCCGAAACTCTCCGTGGATAGGGATAAAGAAACGGGGACGGGTGAGGTTGATCATCAATTTCAAATCGTCCCTGAGACCATGGCCCGAGGTGTGAACAGGGGCCGAACGAGAGTCATACACGTGGGCGCCGCGCCGGTAAAAATGGTTCACCAGGTTGGAGATCAGCTTTTCATTGCCGGGGATGACCCGGGCGGAGAGGATCACCATATCTCCTTCTTCAACCTGGAGGCCCTTGAATTCGTTGACGGCCATCCGGCTCAAGGCTGCCATGGGTTCTCCCTGGCTGCCGGTGGCCAGGATCAGAACCTGATCAGGGGGGAACTGGTTGGCTTCCTTGATGGAGATGACAAGGTCCTGAGGGT
>JAPYTY010000592.1 GCA_029942065.1 Acidobacteriota bacterium
GGCGGGCGGCACTGCAGCAGACAATTCATGCATCATCCGAGCTAAAGCCAGATTGACACCAGGTTGGACTCTTCGCTTTTGCCGGCCTGGTTGAAGGCGCGTACCTTGAATACATAGGGCCCTGTCACGTACTTCCCGATCTTATCATCGTAATGGTCGGAATTGACTCCCACGGTGCCAACCACCTGGAACTCCCCTCCATTATCAGAACGCAACACCTCAAAGCCCAGTTCATCAGTGGAACCATCGTGCCAGAGGAGTTCGGCTACGGCCGTTGCGCCGTCATAACGGGTGAACACCCTCAAATTGTTGGGCTTTTCAGGAACCCCCTCCTCCTGACCTAGGGTAAGGGTGCTCGGAAAAAGCAGGACCAGCAGAACCACGCTTTCAATCAATCGTATCCACATAATCCCTCTTAGATTACCAGAACTTCACTCATCGGATGGCGTCATTTTCGATGAGTGAAGGAACTTTTCAATCTGCTTGCCGCATTGCTGGAGGACTTCCTCTGGAACCTTCTTCTGGACTCGCTGAAATAAGACGCGTTCTTCCTTTCGAATATGTTCCTCCAGAACGTTGGCCAGCCTCAACAGTAAATTTTCCAGCTGGACGCCCTGGGCCGTCCGGAGCTCCGAGATCAGATTTCTCATCTGACCATGTTGTTTGCGCAAAAGAACGGTGATTGCCTCCTCCGGAGGAAGATGATGGTCTGCAAGGGGAAAAAGAAAATCTTCCTCGGCCTGAAAATGATAAGTCAGTCGAGTGTCGAAGTACTCCACCAGCCTGTCTCGCTGCAGCCCCCGATCCTCCGGCCAGTCGGATCGAGATGCAACCGACTTCCCCTTCCGGATTCGTTGTGCCAAAAGCAAGGCCTCATGATGATCCCGGGACAGTGGAACCAGGCTTTCGTGACGTTTCATTCCGCTCCTTTGACCTCTCGCCCATCATAACAGCACGGGTGGGGAGAAGCGCGCTTCGCGCTCAGAGAAACGCGTCGCTGGCGCTCCGCGCGGAGAAGCGCGCTTCGCGCGCGGAGAAACTCCTCGTTGACGTTTGGAGTGGAGAAACGCGTCGCTCATGCTCCGCGTGGAGAATGATCCGGTTTTGCGGTCAGGGGTCAGCGGTCAGCTTCCTCTCCTGTCTCCCGTCTCCTGTATTCTTCTTAGCAAGGAGAAGCCATGAATCGTGCCCTGATTGGTCTTTTTTGTTTTCTGCTGTTCGCTGCCTGCTCCACCGCACCGGAGTACGATCTGGTCATTCGGGACGGGATCATTCTGGACGGCAGCGGATCCGAACCCTACCGGGGCGATTTGGCCATAAACAGCGATACCATCGCTGCAATCGGACCTGAAATCGAGGGCAGCGGTCAGCTTGAAATTGATGCCAATGGCCTGGCAGTGGCACCGGGCTTCATTA
>JAPYTY010000593.1 GCA_029942065.1 Acidobacteriota bacterium
GCTTCAATGAGGTGCCGGATCCGGTCGGTCCCGCAAAGAATGTCGATGGGGAGTTTTTCTTCTTCGTACTCGTAGGGGGGGCTCTTCCAGGCAAACCGGTCTTCCCCCATTTGCCGGTACAGCGTCAGCAGTGCCAGGCCGGTCAGCACGGGCCGGAAGGCCGCTCGATCCGAAACGTGGATCTGGACGCCTCCAATTCTCTCCCCGGCCCATTTGTGAAAGGTCGGGGTGAAGTGAACCGGACGAAAGACCACGCCGGGCAAGTCCATTCGATCGAGTTGTTCGACCATCCGGGCGGGTGTGATCCAGGGTGCCCCGCTTAGCTCGAAGGGCCGGGTGGTGCCTCGTCCTTCGGAAACATTGGTACCCTCCAGCAGGCACATGCCGGGGTACACGAGGGCGGTCTCGAGGGTGGGCATGTTCGGGGAGGGCAGTACCCAGGGAAGTTGAGTTTCCGAGAAGAACATGTCTCGGGTCCAGCCCTGCATCTTAACGATCTCGAGTCGGCAGTCAATCTGAAATTCAAGATTGAGGTAAAGGGCCAGTTCCCCGACCGTCAGGCCGTGACGCATGGCCAGGGGGTACAGGCCCACAAACGAACTGAAGTCGGGATCCAGCACCGTCCCCTCGGTGTCGACTCCATTGATGGGATTGGGGCGATCCAGAACCACCAGCGATTTCCCCTGTTCCCGGCAGGCTTTCATGACAAGTGCCAGGGTTTGAATATAGGTGTAGTAGCGAGCGCCCACGTCCTGCAAATCGAAAACCAGAACGTCGACACCGTTTAGCATCTCCCGGGTGGGGCTTCGGGACCTGCCGTACAGGCTGTAGACGGGAAGTTCGGTGGCGGGATCGTAGCAGTCTTCCCATTCAATCATGTTGTCCTGGGTTTCACCCTGGATGCCGTGCTGGGGACCAAGGATGGTTGTCAGGTGGACGCCGGGATGGTTGAACATGAGACCCCCGGTAGGTTCGAGTCGTGAATTGACGGAGGCGGGGTGGACGATGATGCCCACTCTTTGATCCTGGATCAGGTCCAGCTGATCCTCAAGGAGTACCTCCAGACCCGGTTTGACAGTCATCTTAGAACCCTTCTAGACGTTTTCCGGATAAAATTTCAGGGGCCGGGGAGAGGAGATCAGTTCCAGTTCGGCGGCCGCCTCATAAAAGGCTTTCAAACCCCGCAGGTTGGCCTCATCCAGCGAATAATTCAGGTTCTCCAGGATGTAGCTCCGTATTTCCTGTTCCGGAACCGCCAGTTTTTGAGAGTAGATACGAGCGATCGAGTCGACCTCCTGGAGTCCCAGGTCCCTGGATCGATAGAAGATCTCCTGTTGTTCCCCCAGATCCGCATCCGCCCGAACCGCCCAGCAGGCAAAAACGTTTTTATTTAACTTTAAGCGGTTCCAATG
>JAPYTY010000594.1 GCA_029942065.1 Acidobacteriota bacterium
AGATCGGGATCACCGAGAAACATACCAGGGCCAGTTTCCAATTCAGCCAGAGCATGACCAGAACGATTCCTCCCAGGGAGAAAATATCTCCAAAGATGCTGACGACTCCTGCCGTGAAAAGTTCATTGAGAACATCCACGTCGGTAGTCATTCGTGTGATCAAGCGTCCCACCGGATTCTGGTCAAAGTACTTCATGTGAAGTTTCTGAACATGGGAAAAGATCTCCATGCGAAGGTCGAACATGATTTTTTGTCCGGTCCAGTTCATCAGGTACGTCTGCACGAAGGAGAGTCCGAACTGAACCACCAGTACCAGCAGGTAAAGCAGGGCAATCAGGGGCAGACCACTGGGCTCGCCGGTGGTGACGTAGCGGTCGATTGCTACCAGCGTCAGGTAGGGGCCGACCAGACGAAGAGCTGAGATAATTACCAACAGGAAGATGGAGGTCCCGACCACTCGCCGATAGGGATAAAGGTAGGTGAGCAACCTGCGGGCAAGCCGGCCGTCGTATGCCTTGCCCAGTATTTCTTCTTCATGATACTGGTTCACTTCACACCCAGCTCTTCTTTGAGCAGCTGTTTCTCATGGAGGTTGGCGTAAAATCCCCCTGCTTCGAGAAGTTCCTGGTGAGTGCCCCTCTCCACGATGGACCCCTGATCCAATACGAAAATTTGATCCGCCATTTTGACGGTCGAGATTCGGTGAGAAATTAAAATGACCGTGCGGTTGGTCAGGTCCCCGGTGAGCTTTTCAAGGATGAGCTCTTCCGTATGGGTATCAACACTGGAGAGAGCATCATCCAGGATCAGGATCGGTGGATCCACCAAAAGGGCCCGACTAATGGCAATCCGTTGCTTTTGTCCCCCTGATAAGGTGATTCCGCGTTCTCCCACAAAGGTCTTGAATTGATCGGGGAAGTCCTGAATGTCAGGCCAGATATTGCTCACCTTGGAGCTTTCTTCGATCGACTTGAAACTGACATCCGGTCGGCCAAAGGCGATATTCTGCTCCACCGTCTCGGAGAAGAGGAAGGTTTCCTGAGGGACATAGCCAATATTTCTCCTCAAGGTGTCCAGCGGAATATCGTTGATATCCACGTCATCAACAAATATCGTCCCTCGGGGAACGCGATAGAGACGGGAGATCAAGTCCACGAAAGTGGACTTTCCGCTTCCGGTTTTGCCTACGATGGCCAGGGTCTGGCCGGCACGGACCTCCACGTTGATGCCTTTGAGGACAGGAGTCCCGTTATAGGAGAAGGTGAGGTCCTTGATTCGGATATTGCCCTTGAGTTCGGAAATGGGCTGAGTCTGCTCATCCCTGATTTCGGACTGGGACTGAAAGATTTCGTTGATTCGTCCCATGGAAGCGGAACCTCGTTCGAAAATATTAATCACCCAGCCCAGGGC
>JAPYTY010000595.1 GCA_029942065.1 Acidobacteriota bacterium
CTGCAGAAGTTGTCGATATGCAGGCTTTCCAATTAGAGCATACCGATTCGAAATATGCCGGGATGTTGACCTGGATCTCCTTCGGACTTTTTTCCTTGGCTTGTGTTCTTCCCGCCGCTGAAGTCCAAATTCTTAACAAATGGGGTTCAGTTCCTGGCATCTGGGCTTTGACGATCGGAATCGTGTACATTCTCTTGTGGATTCCAAACCCGTTTTATTTCGCCGGGTTCGTATTTGCCCTCAAACGCCACTATAAAGTCTCCCTGGTTCTGGGAGCGATCGGGATGGTCTGGGCTCTTGGCGTCAATCTGGGGCCTGATATCAAGTGTCTTATTGGATCCTGGTTTTGGGTAGCAAGCATGCTGGTGCTTGTCATCGCCAGCATTGTCGGGATCAAACGCCCAGGGAGGTTCGATGAAAAACGTCCCTGAGATTAACCACTGTATCCCCAGTTCCAATGCCTTCTGGTGCAGTACGTGTTATGCACACACCCAGTGGTGCTCTTCCTCATCCAGTGAAACAACGTCTTATCGATGCCGGGGCTGCCAGGCGTCGATGTTCCGTCCCGGCCAGACTCTCCCCTGGATGTACGTGCTCTGCGGGAAAGCGCTGGTCATGGTCCCGGGTGGATTTCTCGCTGGAATGGACTCGCAGCTTGGCCCCTTCTGTGTGGCCTGGGGAGGTTTCTGTGCGCTGATTGGCGGGATGATGTTGTACCACTGCAGGAAGTGGTTTGCCTGGACAAACAGGCAACGATGGAAAAATCCCACCGGCCTTGAACAGGAGGCCCTCGATCATCCTTTCCAGCCGTCCTATGAAAAGAGCGAGGACTTTGACGGCTGGGCAGGCCAGTTTCTCAGCGACCTGGAGGTTCAACAGCTCCACGAGAAACATGGCAGCGGGCCGGAGTACTAATCACCACCGCTGTCGGTCTTCGGCAGCTTGTTGCACTTGTAGAGTGCCACAAGCGGATACATCGTGCCGCTGTAGGTGATGAAGTGGAACGTGTCGGTGTTCAGGCTACGGGTCCACCAGCGACCGGAGGTCCGCTGGTTGGCCAGGATCCAGTTGACCGCTTTCCCGATACGGGGATCTTCTGCCTCGATCCCGGCATCGCGGAGCACGATCACCGCCAGGCCGGTCTGGTGACCGTCGCTGGCAGGAGTCGCAAAATCAGGCTCGGCCCGCAGCTTCTCGGCACGGCTCCCGCCTCCCCAGTTCTCGGGTGTTGAGAAGGTCCGCATCGACCAGCCCCCGTCTTTCTGCTGGTGGGAAAAGACCATCTGGATGATCTCCTCCTGCTGTTCCCTCTCGAGCAGGCCAGCCATGCGGGTCGATGCCCAGAGCAACAGCAGGCGGCCGTAATCGTGCGGTGGCGTGGTCTGGCGGAGATAGGTCTTGAGC
>JAPYTY010000596.1 GCA_029942065.1 Acidobacteriota bacterium
ATGGATTGCAGCAGATCGAGCAGGAAATCAATTCGGGAGAGTTCCCTTACCGAGAGGAGCTGGAAGATATTCACATGAATGTTGAGTTTCGGCTGCAGGAGATCATCGGTGAGGCGGGAGGGAGAATTCATACCGGGAGAAGCCGCAATGATCAGGTGGCCCTGGATCTGAAGATGTTTTGTCTCGAGACGGCCATGACCTGGCGGAGTCAGGTTCGGGAGCTTCAGGGAATCTTGTTGGAACGGGCGCAGGAGTTAAAAAACGATCTGTTCCCCGGCTGGACTCATCTGCAAGCCGCGCAGCCGATTTCATGGGGACACTACATGTTGGCCTTTTGTGAGATGTTGGAACGGGATTGCCACCGGTTAACATCTTACCAACAGCTTCACTCCTATAGTCCCCTGGGCGCCGGGGCGCTAGCAGGCAGTACGCTGCCTCTTGAGCCGGAGCGCACCGCTCAAGAACTCGGGTTTTCCTCGAGCTTCAACAACAGTTATGACGTGGTGGGTGACCGGGACTTTATCCTGGAATTACTTCAAATCGCCTCTCAAGCGATGCTTCATCTCAGCCGTTTTGCGGAGGATTTTATCTACCTCTCAAGCACTCCGGTGGGCTGGATTGAATTACCCGACTTCTTGTGTACGGGTAGCAGTATGATGCCGCAGAAGAAGAACCCGGATCTTCTGGAACTGACTCGTGGCAAAACTGCCTCCGTTCTGGGGCACGCTTCAGCCATTGCCTCCCTGATCAAGGGCCTCCCCACTTCTTATCATCGTGATCTCCAACAGGATAAGGAACACCTGTTCAGCGCGGTTGACATGGTAGCGGGAACTCTGGAGGTCATTCCTCTGGTGGTATCCGACTTCAAGGTCAACCAGAAACGGGTGGAAAAAGCTCTCCGGCAGGGCTTTCTGATGGCAACGGATCTAGCCGAGTACCTGGTGACCCGTGAGGTGCCCTTTCGAGAAGCACATCAGAGAGTGGGGAAACTGGTAGCCTACTGTCTGGACGAAGGCTTGACTCTGGATCAGGTTCCCCTGAAAAAGCTGCAGGAATTTGCTCCGGAATGCGGTCCTGAAGTCAGAGAAGTGCTGAGATTCGAGAGTTTTCTGAAGCGCCGCTGGCACAAGGGAAGCCCGGGTCTGGTCTCGATGGAGGAGCAGCTTGCCGAGTGGAACAAGAAAATCAAGGGACTCGAATGAAAGACTTTTTGTCGTTAAAAAATCTCCAGGCCGATTTGTGGAAGCAGTTGCTTCAGGTCAGCGTTGAAGTCAAGGAGCGCCCTGCTAACTTCCGCCAGATGCTACTGGGCAAGAGCCTGGTGTTGATCTTTGAGAAAGCGTCACTGAGAACCCGTCTCACATTCGAACTGGGCATGAAGCAGGTGGGCGGGGAAGCGGTC
>JAPYTY010000597.1 GCA_029942065.1 Acidobacteriota bacterium
GTAAGGGCTTGGCGAATCCAGCTATTTCCCGCCAGACGGTCGAAGAAAGTGTCGTTGAACTCCAGCTGCTCAGGATGAAGCCTGCGGACTTCTCTCAACAACCGCAGAGCAATGTTCAGCGGTTGAAATGTGTTGCGATCAAGGATGTGAATTTGAACCCCCTGGCAGGGCTGACCCTGATATTTGGAAAAGGTGGGGGCGAAGGTCTGAGGACGAAAGCGGACCCCGGAAAGCTGAAGACGGTTCAATCGTCTGGCCAGTTCCCGGCCATTGAGCCATGGGGCCCCCACCAACTCGAAAGGAAGGGTCGTTCCTCGACCCTCCGAAAGGTTGGTGCCCTCGATCAGGCCGAAGCCCGGGTAAACGGTAGCGGTGGTGAGGGTGGGCATATTGGGAGAGGGAAGGATCCATTCTAGGGAGGTCTGATCGTACCAGTGGCGGCGGTTCCAATCGTCAAGCGGAACCACCTTGAGATTGGTTTCCAATCTTTTTTCTTGATTGAGCATCCGAGCCAGTTCGCCGGTTGTCATCCCATAACGAATGGGGAGTCCGGGAAGTCCCACAAAGGACTCATGTCCGGTTAGCAAGACGGGCCCTTCGACCCGTGCTCCGTCAATCGGAACCGGTCGATCCAGAACAATGAAGGGAATGCCTTTTTTGGCCGCCGCCTGCATGCTCAGGTACATCGTCGAGATGTAGGTGTAAAAGCGCACTCCCACGTCCTGGATGTCATAAATCAGGGCCTCCACATTCTCCAGCATCTCGGCGGTCGGAGCACGAGTATCCCCGTACAAACTGTAGACGGTCCCGTAGTCGGAGATGCGATCTCCCGCCTGCGCCTGGCCGAAGACTCCATGTTCGGGGCCGAATAAAGCCACCACTTCGACTTCAGGATGTTGAGCCAGGACTTCCCAGGTGGAGACCAATTGAGAATTAACCCCTGTGGGATTGGTGATCAACCCCACGCGTTTCCCCTGAATCCAGTCCAGATAGGGACTTTCGAGAATACGGTCGGCTCCGGATCGGACCCGGGCTTGGGTCAGTGTAAAGGGGAAAATGAAGAAAGCGGCCAGAAGAGTCAGTGAGACTGTGACCTTATTGGAGGACATCTCAAGACTCGCTTAGCCCATACAGGTGCGTGAATTTGTGTTCGAGATAGTCCAGGAAATACTGGGAACTCAGGGGTTCATCGGTGATGTCCTCGATGAGCCTTTCTGCCGTGACTGTTTTGGCGCGCTGATGGATTTCCCGGCCCAACCATTCACGCAAGGGAATCAGCTTTCCGCTGCGGATGTTTTCCTCTAGTTCCGGCATGGCCAGGTTGGCCTGATGGAAGATTTGCGCAGCGTAAAGATTTCCCAGTAGGTAAGTGGGGAAGTAGCCCATCGATCCATGAGACC
>JAPYTY010000598.1 GCA_029942065.1 Acidobacteriota bacterium
TGCGTCCACCGTGGCACATGATGATCGTCAGTTCAGGGAAATCGACGGCCACATCGTCCCAGAAAAGCGGATCTCCGTATTTGAGCCTGGAACCTGGAAAGACAGAACTCCCGGTATGGGCCATCACCGGGATACCCAGTTCCTGAGCCTTGGCGTAGATGGGATACAGCAGTTTCTGGTTGGGATAGAAGTATTCGTAGGTCGGATAGAACTTGACTCCCCGAAAGCCGTGCTCCCGGACCGCTCGGTCCAGCTCGGCAGCCGGATTGAGCACCATAAAGGGATTGAAGGTGCAAAAGGGGATGATGCGGCCCTTGCCGCCCTCCGCAAAGTGCTGAAGGTGGTCATTGGAAATGACAGATGAGGTGATGGGGGCGGTCTCGGCCAGAACCACGGCATAGTCGACCCCCGCCTCGTCGAGTACCGCCAGGAAGTTCTCAGGATTCGAATAGTATTCACAAAACTCATCCAGATCCTGTTCCTGATTGGAACTCATGAACGCCCGGTATCCTTCCGGCATGTCAGGGTCCAGCCGAACGGCATGAGTGTGAAAATCTAAAATCATGGCCAGCCGATTGTAATGGGGGGAAAGGAGAAGCGTCAACGGCCGACCGAAGGGCGCTGATCTTCGACCAGCGCGTTCCACGTTCCAGGTTCCACGTTTCACGAAGAGAAGAACGGAGTCCCGCGCCGATTTTGGAAGCCGCTCATAGAGCGGCCGCCACAACTGGGCAGAAAAACCGAAATCCGAAGTCCCAAATCCGAAACCGGTCCAAAATTCAAACCCGAACCGTTCTCCACTCCGAACGCCAGTGAGGAGTTTCTCCACTCCGAACGCCAGTGAGGAGTTTCTCCACTCCGAACGCCAGTGAGGAGTTTCTCTGCGCGCGAAGCGCGCCTCTCCCGTCTTCTATTGACAGAAAGTGAAGCTTGTTCTACAAAGCTTCCCAGGAGGAACAACCGATGGGTGAGATTTCAGGGCTCTCGATTCCCGAGAAAATGAACATGGCTTTCTATGCCTGTGATCGCTGGGCTGAAGGGTCCAGTCGAGATCTTCCAGCGATGCTCTTTGACGAGCGAACGATCACCTGGGGAGAGCTGCAAGACTCGGTCAACCGGCTTGGCAATGCCCTGCTGACGATGGGTGTCCAGAAGGGAAATCGCGTTTTCCTCAGATCTCAAAACTGCCTGGAATTATACTTTTCCATCCTGGCTGCCATGAAGATCGGAGCCGTTCCCGTGCCAACCAGTAGTTTGTTCGGCGCCAGAGAGGTTCAGCATATCCTCGATGACACTCGGGCCGTGGCGGCGATCGTACATTCCGACAGCGTCGCGGTATTCGATGAAGTGAAAAGCGAGTTTCTCAAGAATCTGATCGTTATTGGTGAAAAC
>JAPYTY010000599.1 GCA_029942065.1 Acidobacteriota bacterium
GGTCTTCTTTGTGTCTTTGTGCCTTGGTGGTGAATTTCTTCTAAACTTCTCTGTGGTGAAATCCGCCCGACCTTGCTGCGGGCGCACGCCGTGCGCCCCTACTTCAGGCTGTTAGAAATCGCTCCGAAGGAACGACAGAGCCAAAATGAGCGGTCAGGGGTTAGGGGCCAGCCCCCTTACATCAACTCCCGCATGATTTCTTCCAGGGCTTCGGAACTCGGCCGGGTCTTGTCATCGGGAAGGGTCGCCAGGGGCTCCTCGGACATCTCCAATAAGTCCATGAAGTTCTTGGCAACCGGATTGACATAGATTAGCCCGGTTAGAAACTCTTCGGATTCACGGGTCTGACTGAGCATCCTCAGGGCGGCTTCCTTGCTCATTGGATCAAAGTCTCGTTCCAGTTTCCTGAGGCGGATGCGAGAACCATCATGCATCTCCACCTCCTTCACTTCTCCTTCCTCATAATGAACCTCATCGATCGGCTCGAAATGAGGGATAAAGTCAATCTGGTGGAGCAGTTCTTCGTGCTCCTTTGCCCACTTATAACTTTTGGTGGAACTCTCGTGGTTATTAAAGGTCACACAGGGACTGATGACATCCAACATGGCGGTGCCACTGTGACTGATGGCCCCCTCGAGCAACGCAACCAGTTGCTTGGGATCACCAGCAAAGGACCGGGCCACGTAGCTGCATCCCATTTCAATGGCCAGAGAACAGCAATCGATGGGAGGAAGGTCATTGACCACTCCTGCTTTGAGCTTAGAATCCAGGTCAGCCGTGGCTGAGAACTGGCCCTTGGTCAGACCATAAACTCCGTTGTTCTCGATGACATAAATCATGGGAACATTTCGGCGAAGCAGGTGACAGAACTGGCCCAGTCCAATGGAAACGGTATCTCCATCTCCGCTGACACCGATACAGATCAGGTCGCGGTTGCCCAGGAGAGCACCCGTGGCAAGGGCCGGCATCCGTCCGTGGACTCCGTTGAATCCGTGAGACTGGCTCAGAAAATAAGCGGGCGTCTTGCTGGAACATCCGATCCCACTCAGTTTGGCGACCTGATGAGGATTGACAGCCATCTGATAGAAGGCCTTCATGATCTGGCTGGAAATGGCATCGTGTCCACACCCGGAACACAGAGTCGAAATTCTCCCCTGGTAATCTGCCCGGGTGAGACCGATCTGATTGACCTTCTTGGGCCGAGGTGTACTGACCGACATAGCTACTTACCCTTTCCTTTCTCTTCAGCGATGACCTGACTGGTAATGAACCTGGCATCGAGCGGAAGCCCCTGGTAGTGAAGAATTTTAACAATTTTATCCTGATCGCCTTCGACCTCCAGCCGGATCAGGTCTCCCATCTGGCCATCCCGATTCTGTTCCACCGAAT
>JAPYTY010000600.1 GCA_029942065.1 Acidobacteriota bacterium
GGACCCGATACCGTCCGGGTGGACCTGGACGGGAAGGCCGTGATTCCAGGCATCTTGGACACCCACTCCCATCCCAACAGCTATGCCTCCAGACACTACCGGCAGGAGATCACTCCGGCCTATGTCCTCTACATGGAAGAAAACCTCATCCGTTTTGCCACCATCAGGTGGGAATCCAAAGAAGCCGCTTTGTCTGACTTCAAGACGGTGGCGGACAGCGTGCCCTCCGATTACTGGATTTTCGCCACCAGCGGTTTGAACGCGACGGTACTGGAAGAACTCTCCAGGTACGACCTGGACGAGGTGGTGCCGGACAACCCGGTGTATGTGAGAATCGGCAATGCTCAGTATGGACTGGCCAACTCCAAAATGCTGGATATCATCGACCAAAACTACGGAGGAAAGGTCCTGCCCGGCATGTATACCGATGAACAGGGGGTTCCCAACGGTCGCATTTTCGGTGCGGCCGGCACCATGATCGACCAGGAGATCATCCCCTCGATTCCTCCCGAGATTCTGGCTCCTCCCTTCAAAAAAGAACTCGAAGAGTGGGTGGCCATCGGAGTCACCACTCTTTCCACCCGCCTCCGGGGTAACGAACTCACCGCCTACGGGCTGCTGGACCGAAACGGTGAACTGCCTCTTCGGCTGGGATACTCCCACGAGATTGGTCGCGGCAATCCTTTTCTGGAACGGGCGCTGAAGCGCTTTGGAAACCTGCAGGGACATGGCACCGACCGGCTCTGGATGATCGGCATCACCATCGGGATTCCGGATGGTACCGGCCCCGGCGCCTCCAGTGGAGGAGGCCGGGTGTGCGTCTCGATGCCCAAACGCGAGGTCCTGCCGTTGGATTTCTGGCCGGACGGAATGTGTCACTGGGACCAGCCGGGTGATCCGGGCGCCGATACCGTTGTGATCGCCAACCGGTACGGATACCGGGTTTCCGGCGTCCATACTTTCGGGGACAAAGCTTATTTAATGATGCTCGACGCCTATGCCCAGGCCGACAAGGAGAACCCGATTGCAGGCCGGCGCTTTGCCCTGGATCACGGCTCCATGGTTCCCCCGGAGGTGGTCCGGAAATCCGCCGAGCTGGGAGTGACCTGGAGCATACAGGTTCCTATGTTTTACTCCCGTGACCCCCGAGTGATCAGCCGGGTGTGGGGAGAAGAATACGCTCACACCTGGACGATGCCGGTCAAGAGCCTGATCGATGCCGGCGCCAGGGTTACCTACGGAGCGGACACCCACAACGACCCGGAGAGACAGCCCATGTTCAATCTGGAGGTTCTGGTCACCCGCCGCACCCACGATGGGCGAGTGTTCGGCCCCCGGGAGCGGATCGACCGGGCTCAGGCTCTGCTGATGATGACCCGCTGG
>JAPYTY010000601.1 GCA_029942065.1 Acidobacteriota bacterium
CGCTGATGTAGCGGCCTTCCGGAATCGGCGCCTGAGGCGCCGCCCACACTCCTAGCCTTGTCTCCTGAACTGAGATGGAAATGGGGCGTACTGCGTACGCCCACAAGACAATCCTTATCGATGGCAAATATAGGGCGCACCCAGTGCGCCCCTACAAGTAGATTGCAGGATCGTGCCAAATAGGAACGTGAAACGTGGAACCTGGAACGTGGAACGCGGTGGTCGAAGACCAGCGCTCCTCCCCCTCAAAGGAGCGGATCCTCACAGGTCAGGGAGATACGTTCCTCTGCCAGCAACCCCCGGAACCGTTCTCCTCGATCCACGATTCTCAGCGGTGGGCGCGAGTCACGGAGCTGTTTTCTCTCTCGATCGGTTTGCCCATCCAGCAGTTCCATCGAATCGGGATCGATCCGCACCCCGTAGTCGCGACGGGCGGCATCCAGAGAGATCCGGTCCAACCTCAGATCCTGAAGCACCTTCTTCGGCTCTCGATCTAGGGGATCTCCCCAGCCTCCTCCTCCCGGGGTCAGGATGCGCAGCAGATCTCCTTTTTTGATCGGCATGAAATCGGTCTTGGTGGGGTTGGGGAGTTCTTTTTCGGTTCCCGGGTTCAGGATGTATAGACTGCCGGCACCGGCCTGACCTCCGGCGGCTCCGAAAGGTTGAAGCAGCATGCGATCGTCACGAATCATGATGAAGCCGTCCGTCAGAAAGCGAATTTCCTTTGAATAGCCCAGCCCTCCCCGGAATCGACCCGGCCCCCCGGAGTCGGATCGCAGGGCCAGCTTTTCCACCCGAACCGGATAGAAGGTTTCAAAGAACTCGCAGGGGAGGTTGCGGCCTCTCACATTGGCCGTGACGCAGTCATCGCCATCGGCGTAGGGACGGGCCCCGGAACCGGCTCCCATCACATCGCGGATCAAAAACTTTCGGCCGCCTTCATCTCGGGCGACGAAGGTTACCGAACAGCGGGTATCCGAGGAGCCGGTGCCTCCTCCCGCCATGGCTTTGACCAGCGCCCCCATGCAGACCTCGGTCAGCCGAAAAATGGTCCAGTGACGATTGGAACAGGAAGCGGGGAACTCCGGGCTTAGAATGGTCCCGGTGGGGATGACTGCTTCCAGCACTTCTTTTTGTCCGTCATTCATGACGATCTCCGGAGCCAGCAAGCGCAAGATGCAGGAGAGGTATTTGACGAAATACTCCGGGTTGGCCGGACAGTTGATGGAAACGTTCACTTGATCGGCGGTTCCCGTGAAGTCGAAAACCATCGCCTCCGGTTTCTTTCGAAGGGTCACTTTCATCCGGGCAAATTCCAGGGGTTCCTTCCGGGACATTCCAGCTGTCTCGATGAAGTCCTCGAAGGGATACTCTCCTTCGG
>JAPYTY010000602.1 GCA_029942065.1 Acidobacteriota bacterium
CTACAAGGCACTGCGGTTATGAAAAGCCTATGGTCCGAAAACGAGGCTTCTGAAGCAGCCTCCGAGTGGGCCCCCCGGTGGGGTGCAGATCTAGCCGTTCGAACTTATTCCTCGCGACTTCTGGGAATTGAAAAGAGGCTGGTTTTGCACGGCGGCGGGAACACTTCGGTCAAAAGCACCCGTACCAATCTTCTGGGAGAGAAGCAGCAGGCTCTTTTTATCAAGGCTTCGGGATTTGATCTGGCCGAAATAGAGCCGGCCGGACATCCTGCCCTGGATCTGGGATATCTCAGGAAGCTGCGAGTCCTGGAAGAGCTCTCCGATGAGACCATGCTGCAGGAACTGCGCACTCATCTTCTGGACTCCCGATTTTCCACGCCCTCGATCGAGACCCTGGTGCATGCCTTCATCCCCGGGAAGTTCGTGGATCACACCCATGCCGATGCCATCCTGGCTCTCACCAATCAGCCTGAAGGCGAAACGCTGGTCCGGGAAGCCCTGGGTCAGGACATCGTCGTACTGGAGTATGTGAGGCCTGGATTCAAACTGGCCAAGGCGGTGGCGGAGGCCATTGAAGCCCATCCCGACAAAAAAGCCATGGTCTGGATGCGGCACGGCCTGGTCACGTGGGCTGAGACGGCAAGGGAGTCCTACCAGGCCACTATCGACCTGGTGAGCAAGGCGGAATCGTTTTTGGCCGACCGTTCCAGGCATCCCGTGACGGCGGGCGTCTCGACCGAGTTGGGTCAAGCGGAGGCCCGGTGGGTACAGGTGGCGCCGGTGTTGAGGGGGTTATTAGCGGAGCCCACCGGAGATGCGGATCAACCCTATCAGCGGGTCATTCTCTCTCCCTTGATCAACCCGGAGGTCCTGAACTTCGTCGATTCCGAGCAGGGTAAGGAACTGGCCGATACGCCGCCCCTGACTTCCGATCATCTTATTCGAACCAAATCCTTCCCGTTGTGGGTGGAGTCCCCGGCCTATGACGACCCTTCCAAGCTGAAAGATCAGATGAATGGGGCCATTCAGATGTATCGGGACTTTTACCAGTCCTACCTGGACCGGAATGCCGGGAAGATGAAAGCCGAATGGACCCTTTTTGATTCAGCTCCCCGCGTCATCCTGCTGCCCGGGATGGGGGTTGTCTGCTCAGGGAAGGATGTTGTCGCCGCCCATGTTTGCCGCGACATTACCCGGCAGACGCTGGAGGTCAAGGCTCAAATCGGAGCCATGGGGACGTACCAGGGGTTGAGCGAGGGTGAGCTTTTCGACATGGAGTATCACACCTTTCAGCATGCCAAGCTAGCCGGGGAGGAGTCTCCCTTGTGTCGTCAGGTGGCGGTCGTGACCGGAGCGGCGGGTGCCATCGGGTCGGGCC
>JAPYTY010000603.1 GCA_029942065.1 Acidobacteriota bacterium
GGACTGGCCCAACCTCAACTTCATTATCTATCACGCCTGCATCCGTCCCCGGTTTTTCATGTACGAGTCGCTCCGGGAAGTCGAGTCGGGAGCCCTGAGAAACGGTGTTCCAGATATCAGCTGGACGACGGAGTTTGCCCTGCTGGCCGCCGACCTCCCCAACGTTTATGCGGAACTGGGAACCACCTGGGCCTCGACCGTTATTACCTTCCCCACTGTGGCGGCCCATTTGCTGGGCCAGCTGTTGAAGTTTCTGGGAGAGGATCGAGTGGTTTTCGGCTCGGATTCCGTCTGGTACGGATCTCCTCAGTGGCAGATCGAAGCCCTGTGGCGGTTTGAAATTCCACGGGACATGCAGGAAAAATACGGCTACCCGGAATTAACGGAGACGGCCAAACGCAAGATTCTGGGTCTCAATTCCGCCCGTTTGTATGAGCTCCAGTCCACTGCCACGGTGCAGCCTGGAGGGGACTATCGTCCGGTACCCAGGGACTACCCGTCAAGGATCCCGGATGAGTTGAAAACGCTGATGGAGTCGCCCGGGTTCCGAGCCGACAATCTTTCCAGGATGAAGGTCGAGTACCTGGCCCAGGGTCCGGAGCCCCGTCACACCCGCTTCGGCTGGATCCGCTCCTAGCCACGAAGACACAGGAAAAAGATTCACCACCAAGGCACAAAGAAGGATTTCACCACAGAGACACAGAGGAAGAGAATTCTTTTCTTTG
Source organism: Acidobacteriota bacterium (assembly GCA_029942065.1). Lineage (GTDB taxonomy): Bacteria > Acidobacteriota > UBA6911 > RPQK01 > JADFOI01 > JAPYTY01. Next base: position 726 of record JAPYTY010000603.1, read on the forward strand.
TCTTATCTTCTTATCTTCCCAATCCCAGGCGATACAGTAAGGTCGTGGTTACTTATTCCGGCCGAGAGCACGAAAGTACAAGTGCACAAAAGCACAAATTCGGCGTTGCGCCGATTTCTACTTCAACTGCCGATACCCACCAGCGTAATAGAGAAGCGGAACCTTCTCCCCGTTCACGATCTCAGCGCTCTCGACCTCACCCATCATGATGGTGTGGTCTCCCCCCGCATACCAATCCGTCACCTGGCATTCCAGCCTGGCAAGCACACCTTCGAGAACCGGGATTTCGGTCTGGCCGCTTACATAGGGGCCCTGGGTACGATCGGTGCCGGGCGTGGCAAAGTGATTGGAGAGGTCTTCCTGATCGGCCGCCAGGAAATTGACGGCAAATCGATTGCTCTGTTCGAAGGCTTCCAGTCCACTTAAATGGCGGCTCAGGCAGACCAGCACCAGAAGCGGATCCAGCGAGACCGAAGTAAAGGCGCTGACGGTTAATCCGTAGGATTGGCCGTCGGCATTCCGGGTCGTGACAATGGTGACGCCGGCGCCAAAATGACCGACCACCTTGCGATACTGGTCCGGGCTAACAGGCATCCTAGTTTTTGAGGGCCTCCTCCAGGGCGGCCTTGAAGGC
>JAPYTY010000604.1 GCA_029942065.1 Acidobacteriota bacterium
GTCCCAGCAGCCGTGTGTCTGTGAGACCCGCCCAACGCCGGGCACTTGCTTTCGTTCTCCATAGTTCCTCCTATCGTGTTCTGTATTTTTAAAAAACTGTTCTGTAATCAGGAATCATGAATTCCTGGAAAGTGCTGATTCACAGGACCTGAATTCCCCGGATCATGCCACAGCGACCCCATCAATCGTTGTATAGAAATCTGCTTTCAGAGCAGAGTCTATCAACGGGCAAGAAACCGGTCAATATGGCCTGATCCTTCGAACGAGGCCAGTTTAACAACAAGAAGGTCTGGATTTTGAGACGGAGGCAAAGGATGGCAATAAAACGACTTCCGTACCATCGATGCTCCTTCAGACCGGTCAGGACTCTTCCATACACCTTCACCCTGCCTCAGTCGGCCTTCCCGTGTTCCTCCCGCCAGTACTGCTCCAGGAAAACCCTCCTTGACCGGATTTCCCCGGGCTTGGTACCCTCGCCTCCAGGAAGAGGTTCCGACCGAGACCAGCAGGCGCGGAACACCTGAAGTAAGAAAGAAATTTTCACCAGGGGGATTGTCATGTCAAGGAAACAATGGCTCCATGTATTGCTTCTGGCCGGGTGGATGGCTCTACCGGCGACCGGATTTGAAATCGGGAGGTTAGAGGGAGCCAGCCTTCGGGCCGGAAAGGTGAGCGACGACCAGGGCGTTCCCTTGCGCGCAGCCTCTGTGAGTTTCCGGCACCTGGAAACCGCCGTCACCACGTCGGTGCTAACAGACGCTGAGGGCGAGTTCTGGGTGCCCTCCCTCGCCGGTGGGGAATACGAGATCAGTGCTCACAAAAAGGGCTTCGAGGCCAGCACGCCAAGAAAAGTCATGGCCGACGGCCCCTGGAAGGATCTCGCCTTCACTCTGCCCAACCTCGAGGTCATCCCCATTTCCCAGCTCAGCACCTCCGATATCGTGGCCCATCTACCCGAGGCGCCGGACAAAATGCTGCTGGTTCGCACCTGCGGCAATTGCCACAGCCTGGGAAAAGTGCTGGGCAAGGGAGGACGCAGCAGAAGCGAATGGGATGAGGTGCTGAAACGGATGCAGGCCATGTCGAGCGGTTACGTTCCAGCTTCGCCCACCACCATGCCTTCCATCCTGGACTACCTCTCCACTCACTTCGGAGCCGACAGTGTCATGACGGAAGAGATGGGCCGCAACATCAAGCGGAGCCACCGGGAGGAGATTCCGTCCAGCCATGAGGTGATTTACACCGAGTATGACATCCCAACGGCTCACGGCCGCCCCCACACGGCCGTCCCCGACAAGAGTGGAAATGTCTGGTTCACAGAGTTTGCCGCCCGCAACATCGGAAAGCTGG
>JAPYTY010000605.1 GCA_029942065.1 Acidobacteriota bacterium
TGAACCTGATTGCCTTCTCCGACCACCTGCAGAACCTGTCGGGCCAGGTATTCGCGGTCTTTGTCATCACCGTGGCGGCGGCGGAGGCAGCCGTCGGCCTGGGTATCGTGATTGCGCTTTTCAGCAACAAGGAGACGGTGAACGTGGATGAGATCGATCTGATGAAAGGATAGCGGATGCTCGATTATCTCTGGCTCATTCCTGTTCTCCCCCTTCTAGGGTTTGCCGTCAACGGACTGGTGGGACTCTGGAGTGTGTCTCGAACCGGACGGCCTCAAACCAAGCCGTTTGTATACACGGTAGCCTGCGGAAGCGTTTTTCTGGCTCTGCTTTTATCCCTGGGTTGTTTTTGGGGATTGCTCCAGCTCGATCCTCACGAGCGGATCGTCGAACAGGACCTGTTTACCTGGATTTCCGGCGGGGCGATACGAACCGTGGGAGGCGATCTGGCCGACCTCCACATCACCTGGGGGATGCAGCTGGACCCTCTTTCCGGGGTGATGATTCTGGTGGTGACCGGAATTGGCTTTCTGATCCACGTTTATGCTATCGGCTATATGGCTGACGAAGAAGAGGGATTTTATCGCTTCTTTGCCTACATGAACCTGTTCATGTTCATGATGCTGACCCTGGTTCTGGCCAACAGCTATCTGGTTTTGTTCGTGGGATGGGAAGGAGTCGGCCTTTGCTCTTACCTTTTGATTGGCTACTACATTCAAAAGAAGAGTGCCGGGGATGCCGCCAAGAAGGCGTTCGTGGTGAACCGTATCGGCGACTTCGGCTTCATTATCGCCATCATGATGATCTTTTCTTATTTCGGCACGGTGGATTTCACCGAGGTCTTTGAGGGAGTGGAGGCCATGTTCCCCACCCCGGAAACGGTGTGGGGACCGCTTAGCTGGATCGCCTTGCTCCTTTTTATCGGAGCCACCGGAAAGAGCGCCCAGATTCCGCTCTATGTGTGGCTGCCCGATGCCATGGAGGGTCCCACGCCGGTGAGCGCCCTGATCCATGCCGCCACCATGGTGACGGCCGGAGTCTACATGGTGGCCCGCTCCACCGCCATTTACAGTCGTGCCCCCGAAGTCATGCTGATTGTGGCCGTGGTGGGAATTTTCACTGCTCTACTGGCCGCCACCATTGCGATGTTTCAACAGGACATCAAGAAGGTCCTGGCTTACTCCACCGTGAGCCAGTTGGGCTACATGTTTGCGGCTTTGGGTGTGGGGGCGGCGGCGGCCGGTATTTTTCATCTCATGACCCATGCCTTCTTCAAAGCCCTTCTTTTTCTGGGTTCCGGAAGTGTGATCATGGCCCTTCATCATGAGCAGGATATGAGGAAGAT
>JAPYTY010000606.1 GCA_029942065.1 Acidobacteriota bacterium
AATCACAAAAAAATGCGGGAGGGCCGCTAATCGCGCGGCCGCTACACTGTGTCGGCTGAGATTGGGGAAATAAAACAAAGAAAAGAATTTTCTTCGCTTCGCTCAGATAAAGGCGGCTTCTCTGCGTCTTTGTGGTGAGGACGCCCTACTCGATCTCGAACAGAACGTCCCCTCCACTGACCTTGATCCCTTCCTGGACATTGCAGGTGATCACCGTGCCGGATTTGGGCGACTTTATTTCGTTCTGCATTTTCATGGCCTCGATGATGACCAGTCCCTGTCCCACCTGGACGCCCTCACCCTCTTTTGCCAGAACGGTGATCACCTGGCCCGGCATCTGGGCCCGCACAGTGGCCCGTCCCTGGGTCTCATTCCGCACCGATTGCCGCAGGAGCCTCTCGGCCTGGGTCAGGATCTGAATGGGAAAGCTTCGATAGTCCCAGTCAATGGACAGGCCCTCCGGATTTTCGGAAATGAGGACATCCTGGATCTTCCCGTCGATCTCCAGAGTCCAACCGGCCTGGCTGTGATCGAGGACGCGAACCTCCACAACCTGCTCGTTTTCAGGCCCTTCGATCCTGATCTCAAAGCTGGATCGGGGATCGGCGTCCTGGCGCTCGACCAGATGGATGCGGTAGGTCTGATTATCGTACCTGGCCTTGATTTTCACAGGTTTGGAGGTGGGGAGTCCAGTCGGAGGGTATCCATCATGCGGCTAGGGTTTGGGACGATAACGTACTACCAGATCTTCCAGGTCGTCGTGCCAGTGAATCCGGCTCATCTCGGCTCTCCTTTGTTCCTCCTGTTCCCAGCTCAAGGGACCTCGATAGCCGGCAATGTCCCAGCCGGTGGTGAGGTCCGGGGTGTCCGGTACGGTAATCTGGTGCAGGTCTCCCGGTTTGACAACCGGCACTCCCCGGGTATTGCGCAGGATCTTGTGATCTGGAAAATTGGAATAAAAAACGCGAAAAACCGCGATTCGTGCCAGCCGGTACAGACGGCGAACTCTTCGATGAAGCGTCTTGTCTGCAAACTCCTCCCCGGCGATCACCTTCCTGAGAAACCGGGCGCGCTCTTCCTCCCCCAACTCCAGGAAGGTTCGATCCTGGAAGAACGTTCCAGCAGCCTGGTTGAACTCATGGAACAGTTCATCCTCGAGGGCTCTCAGACCTTTGTTGGTCTCTGCCGTGATTCCATGAGGTTCCAGGCTCCTGAAGCCTGGTTTTTCCGGAGCGGAGGGAATCAGGGTGTCTCCCAGAGCCGCCAGAACTTGTAGTCGATCAGCGGTCATGGCCGTTTGTGCAGCCTGGACAGGGGAAGCCAGTGCAACTGAGCCG
>JAPYTY010000607.1 GCA_029942065.1 Acidobacteriota bacterium
GCCCTGCCGCCGCTTCGTGACGACCTGGTGTGAGAAAGTCGGGCTTGAGCGGCTTCCGGAATCGGCGCACTGAGGCGCCTCCCACACTCCCGGACAACTAAGAAGGATTCGGAATTAATAATTCAGGCTTCGGATTTGGGACTTCGGATTTTCTGTCAGACGGCAGGCAACACAATGTTTTGTCAGCTGTCAGTTTCCTGCCTCATCCGCCCGATCCCTCAACTCTCGCCTCATCGTTTTTCCCGTCACCGTCTTGGGAAATTCCTCGACGAATTCGATTTCTTTGGGGACCTTGTAGGGAGCGATGGCATCGCGGGTCATGTGCCTGATCTCTTCCACCAGTTCATCGGATCCTGTCTTGCCCGGACGCAGGACAATAAAGGCCTTGACGAGCTGGCCCAGGATCTCGTCCTTCTTTCCCACCACTGCCGCTTCCAGCACCGAAGTGTGCTCTTCCAGCGTGTCCTCGACCTCCTTCGGACTGATCAGGTAGCCTCGGCTCTTGATCAGGTCGTCCGATCGCGAAACAAACCAGAAAAATCCCTCCTCATCGATGTAAGACATGTCTCCGGTGAGGTACCAGCCCTTCCGGAAACGAGACTGCCACATTTCCTCCTGGTTCTCGTAGCGCAGGGCCAGACCCGGGTGCTCTCCGCTGATGGCAAGGTACCCCACCTCACCGGTTTTGACTGGCTCGCCCTCCTGGTCCACTACCGTACAGGGCGGGACTCCAGCAAAGGGCTTGCCCATGGAACTCATCTTGACCACGCCGGGTCGGGTGCAGCAGAAAATATGGATCTCGGTCTGGCCCATGGAATCGTAGATCTCACAGTTAAATCGGGATTTCCAGGTTTTGAAAACATGGGGAGGAAGGGTTTCTCCCGAGCTCAAGCCCATTCTCAGGGAGGAACAATCCCAGCGTGTTTCGGGATCTTCCACCAGCAGCATGCGTTTGTAGATGGTGGGATTGGCAATGAAGTGGGTGGCCCTATATTTTTCGACGTACCCAAAGGATCGCTCCGGATCGAACCGACCCTGGTAGACGCCCACCGTCGCTCCACAGTAAAACGGGTAGAAGAAATTGCAGCCGAAAGGATACATCCAGTTGATCTCGGAAACCGAAAGGGTCACGTCACCCGGGGCCAGTTCCATTTCGGCGTTTACAATCGGTTCGCCGGTGGCAATCAGCCAGCTATGGGAGTGGACGATTCCCTTGGGAGCCGATGTGGTTCCCGAGGTGTACAGCATGAACGCTTCGTCGCTGCTGCTGGTGTCCGCACACTTGAGTTCGGTTGAGGAGTCCTTGACGGCTTCCTCGAAGGGAGTGCCTTGAGC
>JAPYTY010000608.1 GCA_029942065.1 Acidobacteriota bacterium
ATGCCAAGGTTCGCGGCCAGCTTCTGAATGAGTTTCACCTGGAGAGCGGTGGGGGACTGGGAGCTCTCAAGGGGAAGGTCTGGCGGGTTGGTCTCATGGGAGAGAACAGCCGGTCACGAAATGTCCTTCAGTTTCTTGCGGCCCTGGAGACCTGTCTGAGGAGTCAGGGATTCCAGTGCACGGCGGAAGCGGGGGTTGGAGCCGCTTCCGAACATTACAGCAACCTGCCCGGCTCCGAGGCGCCACACCTGGATCACCGAGCCGAGTCCGAGCAGATAGCCTAGAACGTTCCACGTTTCACGTAACAGGAACCCTACAGCTCTATTTTCATTCCGTCACTGGCGATCTCGGCCGGGCCTTGGTAGCCGGAATCGCGGATCTCAGACAGTAAGTCGAAATCGTCGCAAACGGGGTACAGGTGGGTGATGATGAGTCGGTGCACACCGGCTTCCCGGGCCACCTTTCCGGCCAGCCGGGGTGTGAGGTGACCTTCCACCTTCAATGAGGAGGGCTGAGCGGCTTCGATCAAGGCGGCATCGGCATCGGTTGCCAGGGTGACCAGCTCCGGGCAGTAGTCGGTATCTCCCGAGTAGGCAAAAATCTTCCCCCTGGAATTCGTGAATCGGTATCCCACACTGTTGTCAGTGTGAACGACGGGTAAAGAGCTCACCGACCCATCCTTGAACTTCAGTTGATCATCCTCGATCTCCTGAATTTCCAGGCGGTCGGGCTCAAGTCGGATCCAGCTGCCATAAAAATCAAGTAATCCGCGATGGAACTCCTTGAGTCCCGAGGGGCCGACCAGGGTCAGGGTCCTGGCCTCGAAGTACTCGGAATTATTCAGTGCAAAAAGAAGAGGGGCGATATCACCGGTGTGATCGGGATGGAAATGGGAAAGGAAGACATAGTCGATGTCCCTGGTCGCCGTGCCGTAGCGCTCGGCACGATGCAGGCTGCCGGAACTGGGATCGACCAGCACGGTTGTATCGTCCAGCTGGATCACCAGGCCGGGTGAGGCGCGCCGGGGATGTGGGATGGAGGTGCCACTGCCTAAAATGGTGATTTGCATGATGAGTTGGAGTTCAGGATACAGGAGACAGGAGATAGGAGACAGGAGACAGAGCTAACCGGCTGACCAGCTGCCCGGCCGACCTGAGCTAAACTCCTGTCATTGTTTCAGAGCGATGTCCAGCAGCCTGGTGTAGGGGCGCACTGAGTGCGCCCGCAGCAAGGTCGCGCCGATTTCGGAAGATCGTGTTTTTAGACATCGCTCCGAAGGAGCGACAGAGTCTGAGGCAGGGCGTCCCGCTCTGCCTCAGTTTTCTTCTCTGTG
>JAPYTY010000609.1 GCA_029942065.1 Acidobacteriota bacterium
TCCTCTGCCAAAGCCAGCCGACAGTGGATTCTCTGAACTTCCCTGAATCAGGATGATGGGGTAGGATTCTCTCAGAGATGAAAACACTGATTCCAATTTTGATAGGTTTGTTGGTTGTGGGGTTCGAGGAAAGGAAGCTTCTACCGACGGGAAAAACCTTGAATAAAAAAAACTGCCGTACCATTCCCTCAATGCGCACCTTTCTTCCCATCCTTTCTCTGTGTTTTTTTAATTATCTTCAGGCCGAACCAAATAGAGGGCTAGGCAAACAATTCAATTTCACTGCCGAAACGTATTTGAGTTTATCTGAAACTCCCAAAGGTGCCGTGGAGATCATGAATGGGGAGTTTAAAAGCATCAGCTTTGATAAAGCACTTCCCTATCGGATTTTTTCGCCTCAAAAACCTAGCTGGCCAAAGTGGAATTCCGACAGCTCTCCGGCGGGTCCTGGTAGTGAAGGAATGAGATTGGTCGTCTATGTCATGAACCTCAAGGAGGTTCCGCGACCCAGTGATGCTTCAGACCGGGAAATTATTGAAGACCTGATTGAAGATAACTTTCTTGTTGTGGCGGTAGATTTTGAAGGAGAGCGCTTTCAGGATCACTTGCAGTTCCAAAAGGATATCAATAAATTATTTTTTATCTTTGGTGGAAAACAAAACAGCATAAACGGTAGCCTTAACAGAAAGAAACTCTTGAAGATGGGAGGCAAGGAGTGGGGAAAGAACACGTTTTTCATATCCTTCCCTTTCCCTAAAGGGGATTCGAAAACACTTACTGTTAATCAACCGGGGACTTATCCATTACCTGAAGACAAATCGAAACAAATCCCCATTAATAGATCAGCAATTTATGTGATTCCTTCCGGTTATACCGTTGAGCCACACGTCGTTATTAATGACAAAATCAAGGGGACAAGCTGGCCAACCGTTAGAGGAAAGGTGGGGATGGATGTGAATAAACTGTTTGTCGATATCATTTTCCCGAAAGCGTCTGCCAAGACGGAGAAAGTTCCGTTGCTTTTAGATGGATCCTCAGCCGGTTCGGGAGACTTTGTCATTAATGTAAATACGGTCTGTCTCTATTCCTGGCTTTTTAATGGTTATGCTTTGGCTTCTATGAATTATGTACATATGAAGCCTTTCAAAGCCGAACAAAAAGTTCCTAAATTTACGCAAATTCATGCGGTTCGGTATCTTAGATGGCAGAAGGAAAGGTTCTCACTGTCAGGAAAAATCGGAACGACTGGCGTTTCTAAGTCTAATTTTCGCTGTTATGTGGAGTCTAACTTCAAGGACCAGAAAACTCCTGTAGATCTTGAGCCCTATGG
>JAPYTY010000610.1 GCA_029942065.1 Acidobacteriota bacterium
GCGCAGGGGATGGTGGACCGTTCTGCAGTTATCGCCGCCCTGGGAGATACCATTATCCCCAGTGATCCGGGGGATCCGGGCTACCGGACACTGGAGCCCTACAACATCACGGCCGAAGTGATGAAGGGACTCACGGGCCTGACCGATGACGCTCTGGCAGCTTTTGACAGTGGTGCAACCTCTTTCTTTTCGGGCAAGACCTTTTTGGAACTGGGTGAATCCGAGCGCGCCGATTATCTGAATCTGATCATCGACGGGAGCCGGATCGCCGACGATGGACTGCGGGGGACACTGCAAAGCGTGTATCGTCTTACCCGGATTCGGGTCCTGGTGATCTACTACCAGAACTATCCGGAGCACCGGCTGCCCCGAGACGCCAACGACGTTCCGATTCTGCCTCCCGGGGACACCCACCAGATCACCAACCCCAACACCGAGCGGGTGGTGACGGGCTGGGATGTGGCCGGTTTTCGGGGCCCCCTGACCTGGGAAGAAGAAGAGCGCCGCCGCGAGTACTACAAGAAAATCGACTGGAAGGAATAGCTGAGCGCTGGTCAAGGACCAGCGCCGTTCAAGGTTTCACGTTTCAGGTTGTAAGAGGGCCTCCTCTTCAGCAGCGTTTTCCCTTCCGACTGCCAAGATCAAAGGGCGTACGGGGCCGTGCGCCCCTACTCCTTCACCACAGCACCATTAGTCCCCAGTATACGATACCCGTGACGGGTATCGAAAGTACTCCACCTTCTGCTGAGGGTCCTGGTCGGGATTGAGGTAGACAAACTTCCCGTTGGTCATGGTCATCAGCACGGGAATGTCCTTGATCTGGAGGGGATCAATGGTCAGGATATCCCGGCCCAGAACCACCAGGTCGGCGTATTTCCCAACTTCGATCGACCCCTTGATGTCGTCCTCGAAGAAGGCCCAGGCGGAGTTCACCGTCACGGCACGGATCGCTTCCTCCAGCGTCAGTCGTTCCTCGGGCCGAAACACCTTCCCCGACTTGCGCACTCGACTCACCGCTTCAAAGAGGGTAAAGAGCGGTCCCACCGGAGCCTGATCGCTGCTCAAGATGACGGGGATGCCGGCATCCCGGTAGGTGGCAACCGGCCGGGGACCCAGATCGGGCCGCTCCGGATTCACCTGGTAGCGCTCCTCGGCATCATCGGCTGCATGATAAATCGAGTTGACCTGTAAATCGGCGATGATTCCCAGGCGCTGCATGGTCTCGATATTGGCCGGAGTGGGCTGATTGATGTGGGTGAAAATATGCCGCGCATCCTCTCGAGGATATAACTCGTAGGCTTCTTCCAGAGCCGCACTGGCA
>JAPYTY010000611.1 GCA_029942065.1 Acidobacteriota bacterium
CTACGAGCGGCCCTCCAGATTCGTTGCCTGAGGCATTGGTCGGAATAAATAGGACAATAGAGCAACCTCGCTATTATGTTCAAGCGTCAAACTGAAGGATCCGTGGTCTGTCCCAACTGTCATCGGTTGGTCGGCGTCGGTGAAGAAAAGTGCTTTTACTGCGGCCGTCCCAATCCCGGAATGTGGGGCTACACGTCGGCCTTGCGCCGGCTGGGACAGGACCTGGGCTTCGTCCAGATCGTGATCGGGGGATGCGTGGCGTTGTACATCGCCACCCTCTTGATCTATCCCGCCGGGATTGGCGGCGGCATGATGTCCTTTCTCGCACCCAGCCAGGCCAGTCTTTTCCTATTCGGTGCCAGTGGATCGATGCCGCTGTTTCAGGCTGGAAGGTGGTGGACCGTCATCAGTGCGGCTTGGCTCCACGGAGGGTTGATTCACATCCTCTTTAATATGATGTGGGTTCGTTCTCTGGCGCCGGTTACCGCCGACACCTATGGCATCGGGCGGACCGTCATCATCTATACCGTCTCATCCATCACCGGTTTTTTCCTGAGCAGCTGGATGGGATTGTTTCGATTCCTGCCCTGGCCCTTGAGAGGCGCGGAACTCACCATCGGCGCCTCGGCCCCTATTTTTGGTCTGCTGGGTGCACTGGTGTACTCGGGACGCCGAGGGGGCGGCAGTGCCCTGGGGCAGCAGGCCCTGAGATTCGCCCTGATTATGGGTGTCTTTGGACTCTTCATGCAGGGCATCGATAACTGGGCCCATCTGGGTGGTTTTGCCGGAGGTTATTTCCTGGCTCAGTGGCTGGACCCCTTGCAGCCCGAGCGCGCCGACCACCAGATTGCGGCCCTGGTGTGCGTTGGACTGACGGTCCTTTCCATAGTCGTTTCGATTTTCCACGGCCTTCAGTTTATGTAAGAAGAAGGAAATAGGAGAAGCGCGTCGCTTGCGCTCCGCGTGGAGAATGGCCCGGCTTGGCAGTTCGGACGACTGGCTTCGGATTTAGGATTTCGGATTTTCAGTGAGGAGTCAGGAGTCAGGAGCCCTGTAAGGGCGATGGGAAATAGCCTGGGGCGTGAGCCCCAGGAATTGAGCGTAGGCAAGTAAGGGAGCCCTGAAGGGGCGATGTAAAGAGCCGCTCGCAGAGCGGCCGCTACAAACGCTCGCCATCTCCCCGGCATCACTCCGAAAGGGAGTCAGGAGACTATTAAGATGCGTGAAATTTTCGATGACATTGAACGGTGGAAAAAAGAGGGCCGACAGGTGGCCATCGCCACCGTGGTGAAAATTTACGGTTCCGCAC
>JAPYTY010000612.1 GCA_029942065.1 Acidobacteriota bacterium
CCTTGCTGCGGGCGCACTCAGTGCGCCCCTACACTCACTTCTCCGGCCTCGCTCCAAAGGAGCGACAGAGTCTGAGTCAGGGCGTTTCGCCCTGGCTCAGTCTGCTTGGTGTCTTGGTGCCTTTGTGGTGCGAATTTACCGGAAGAGGTTTCGGAGCCCTTCGAGTCCCTGCTCCAGCAGCCCTTCGGCAGCACCACGGGCAATTTTTTGCTGAAGGTCCGTTTGGGGCGAATCAAAGGCACCCCACAGGCGGAACTCCAGGGTATAGAAGCCATCCTCTCTCCGGCTGAAGGCCTTGAGTAGGGGGGCGGGAAGTCCGGAGAGCAGTTCCTCGGACAAAGCCAGCATCATGTCATGATCGAGTGTATTGTGTTCCAGGGAAACGGACCCTTTGCCCGTCACCTGCACCAAGGGGGATAGCAGGCGAATCACGATAGTTTCCAGAATATTGTCGGCCAGTGCGAACTCCACCACACACTCCTCGAATTCAATTTCCTCGAGGGACGGCACCTGCAGTAAAGAGGCGACCAGCTGCTGGGCTGGAAGCTGCGACACTCGTCCGCCCTTCACGGAGGCCTGCCCTTGTCCGACCATACTGGAGAGGCCTCCACTTCCCTCCACCCGTACCGAGGCCTGAAGCTTGCCGTTGATCTCGGACTCGACCCCCGCCTCCTGAAGCAACGCTTTTATATCGGCCCCCGTCAACTCGACATCCATCAGGTATCGAAAATCGGGAGCGTTGTTGAGAACGATGTCGCCGGAAATTTCTCCACCGGCGAGTTCGCCGCTGACAGGAAAAAGCTTGATTTCTTCCGGTGAGATCAGTACCGGAGCTTTCAAACTGCTCACCACCAACGACTCCCCGAAGTTGACAGTCCCCACACTCACGGTACCCACCGCTTCGAGTCGCTCCTCCAGAAAACTGATGGAGCTGACCAGATCCAGGTCATGCAACTGTGTCATCACCCCCCCCTGGTGGTCGAGCATCGAAATTTCGGCATCGCTGATGGAAAATTGAGAGAGGGTGACATCGAAGGAGCCTTCCCCTCCCGACCCTTTCTCCGGGTCTCCCGCAGGCTCGGCACCGGGCTCCTCCTGTGGGCTGAAAAATTGCTCAAAGTTCCACCCTCCCTCTTCGCCCTGAACCAGAGTCACCACGGGTGTTTCCAGGGAAAGCCGATCGATCTGCACCTGCCTGCTGAGCAGAGGAAGCAACTGATGGCGCAGGATAAGACGATCGACCCTGAGAAACTCATCGGAAAGACCCGAAGAATCGGCGATACTCACGCCCTCAAGGGC
>JAPYTY010000613.1 GCA_029942065.1 Acidobacteriota bacterium
GCCAAAGAGGGGCGGCAGAGAACTTTAGGTAAAACTTTCATCTTGGTACTCCCTCCTTCGGGCTTCGTTAACTTCAAAGGTTTCCTCATTTCTTAGCCCATATTATGCATAATAAGGGTTCAAAAGAGGAGGATCATGACGAGAATCATCGAACAACCGACCCTGGTCGAGGCAACCGGCGAACCCACCAAACAGATTCAGGAATTCGTTGGACGCGTCAATTCCGATACATCTGGTGTCAGCATCGCCAAGATGAAGAGTCCCTCCGGTTGGAACGAACCCGGCCAGACACCCGAATTCGAAGAGTACACGGTGGTCTTGCACGGGGTTCTTCACATCCGGCTCAAGGACCGGGAATTCGATGTTGCCGCCGGGCAGGCTGTCTCCATTTCCGCAGGTGAATGGGTACAGTACTCGACGCCCGGACCTGAAGGGGCTGAATACATCGCCGTCTGCCTGCCGGCTTTTTCACCAGACCTGGCACACCGGGACGAATAGTAGGGATGCGAGGCCCAGGCCGTGCACCCTTGTTCACAATCCGGGATAAACTGAACTACTGAGACTCCGAGTCATCGGCCGCCTCAGGTTCATTCAGGAACTCGTCCAGGAACCTTGAAAAGCGCTGAAAATAATCGGTTTTCCGCAAGCTGCAGTGAACGGGCTCCGAAGGATTTTCACGCTTCTGCAGCATGATGCTTTCGAATCGGCGCATGGGACCAAAGAACTGGTGACTGAAAAGCACTGCGCAAAAGGCAAGAAACAAAAAAGTGAATAACATGCTCCAGGGGTTCTGGACACACAGGGCCACGAAATGCCGCAGGATCAAGGGCAGAAACGACTCTCCGACCGGGTTCTCCACCAGAGATGCATCGGGCAGGAGGGTCACCCACAAAAAAAGAACAATGGCCACGGCATACAGGAAAAGAGTCAGGGCGAACCAGAACTGCTGCGTGGTGTCGATGAGCTGGGTTTTTCGGCGGCTCCTTTTGATCAAGGTACGCCTGCCCATCAAAGAACGTCTTCCCATGGAGTTCACTCCACGTCGGCATAGTGTTGGCCCAGCATTGTAAAGGATTCACAAATGGGGCCTACACTAGTGTACCTCACGAGGTATCATCCAGACCAGATTTACAGAAAGCTTTGCGAACTGCAAAGGCACTCTACAACAAGCAGGAGAGAGTGCTTTCCCTCACTGCAGTAGTACGTGGGCGGATCATCCGGAAGCCGATTCTTGGTAGAATTATCTTGCCGCCCCGCAGGGACATCCTTACCGGATAGGATGGGGA
>JAPYTY010000614.1 GCA_029942065.1 Acidobacteriota bacterium
ATGATGATCTGCTGGCTTTCGCCCTGGATCTTCTCGACCAGGTTCGGCTTTCTCTCAGCCATCTTGTTGCTCCCAGTGAAAGTTCACCTCTGCCACGAACCGGGTGTTCCCGGTGAGAAGGATTTCCGTCCGGCCGTCCCACTCGACCTGCTGAGCACCGGTTTCGGTGCTGATTTCGACGGGAGACCGGACCTTCCCGGCCCGGATGGCCGCCACGGCGGCACCACAGGATCCGGTCCCGGAAGAGTGGGTGGGTCCCACACCGCGCTCCCACAATCGGATCTTCAGCTGATTCGATCCCACCACTTGAACAAAACTCACGTTGGTTCTCTCAGGGAAATCGGGATGGCCCTCCAGGCCCCGGCCCAATCGCTGGAAGTCCTCTTCCCGGGGAAGCTGCTCCCCAAAAACCACACACTGCGGATTGCCCACCGAAAGCACCGCGATCGAAACCTGCTCTCCTCCCACATCAAGCGCATACCCTCGGACATCCTGCATTTGATAGGGTGCGCGAAACGGGATGGCCGCCGGCTCAAAGGAGGGGGTCCCCATCCGTGACCTGAAGGTCCAGGAACCTTCTTCCTGTTCCAGCAAGGTGTAGCCCTTGATCCCCGATGCGGTCTGGAGCGTTAACTCCTTCTGATTGACCAAACCTTGATGGTGCAAAAAGGCACAACCGCAACGAAAGCCATTTCCGGACATGCCGGCCTCGCCGCCGTCACGATTGAAGATTCTCATCGACACCTGCTCCCCGGAGATCTCCCCCACAAACACACACCCATCCGCCCCCAACCCGAAGTGTTCCTCACAAATGGCCCGAGTCAGGGCAGCGTAGTGGTCCTCTTGGACCTGGGCAGGAGCCACCACCATGAAGTCATTTCCATTGCTGTGGTATTTGGAAGCAGCAATTTTCTGGGTCGACAAAACTTGAACCCTCCGGACAGATAGCTTACCGGAAAGGGAAGGTGGGAGATAGGAGATAGGAGATAGGAGATAGGAGATAGAAGATAGAAGATAGAAGACAGGAGAAATGCGCTACGCGCACAGCGCAACGCCTCGCAAAAGCTCAGCGTGGAGAAACGCGTCGCTCACGCTCCGCCTGGAGAAGCGCGCTTCGCGCGCAGAATCCAGAATGAGCAATGAAGATCAGGAGGCAGGAGACAGAAGTCAGGAGAGGGAATCCAAAAACCAGAATTCAGAGTCCAGAGTGTGGGAGGCGCCCCGGCCGCTGGTCTTCGACCAGCGCGTTTCACGTTCCAGGTTCCACGTTTCACGTTTCCG
>JAPYTY010000615.1 GCA_029942065.1 Acidobacteriota bacterium
CGGGCTGATCAAGGGCGTTTCAGGTTTCAAGTTTCACGTTTCAGGTGCCTGATTTCGTCCGGCAATGAGCCCTCCACTCAACGTTAAACCTGAAACGTGAAACTTGAAACGGCAACGGGATGGTCTGTGGCCATCCCGTTGCCTGCTATGTTAGACTGCCACATGCATTTTGTTGGAGTCATACCGGCACGGTTTAACTCCACCCGACTCCCCGGAAAACCCCTGATTGAAATCGCCGGAAAACCAATGATTCAGTGGGTCTACCAGCGCGCGCGCCAGGCTTCCCGCCTGGACGACGTCATCGTGGCAACCGACGACCAGCGGATCTTCCGGGCGGTGGAGGCGTTTGAAGGAAAGGCCGTCATGACCTCGGCGGATCATCCCAGCGGAACCGATCGGGTGGCGGAAGTGGCCCAGTCCATCGAAGGCGATGTGTTTATCAATATCCAGGGGGATGAACCCCTGATTCCAACCGAAACCATCGACTCTGTCTGTGCACCCTTCGAAAGAGACGCCGATATTCAGGTGACCACTGCCTGTGTCCAGATCAGCGATCCGGTGGAGGTCAACAGCCCCCACGCGGTCAAGGTGGTGTTCAACCCTCAGGGTCAGGCCCTTTACTTCTCCCGGGCCACCATCCCCCACCGGCGGGGAGTAGGGGCCGTGTACAAGCACATGGGGATCTATGGATATCGACGGGAGTTCCTGCGGATTTTCTCCAGTTTGCCGGTCTCTCCACTGGAGAAAATCGAGAGGCTGGAGCAGCTCAGACTGCTCGAAAATGGGATCCCGGTTCATGTCGTAGAGGTCCAGCAAGACAGCCTGGGAGTGGACACCGATGAGGATCTGGACCGTGTCAGCCCCCTGTTGGAGAATGAGGCTTCAGGTTCCAGAGACGGGCTGAGTTGAAGCACTCGAAGGGGAGGTTGAATGCCGACTAAGTACATCTTCGTGACAGGTGGGGTTTTGAGTTCGCTGGGAAAGGGCCTGGCATCGGCCTCGATTGGTTGTCTGCTGGAGGCCCGCGGTCTGAAGATCACCCTGCTGAAGCTGGATCCCTACATCAACGTGGATCCCGGCACCATGAGCCCCTTCCAGCACGGAGAGGTCTTTGTCACCGATGACGGCGCGGAAACCGATCTGGATCTGGGCCATTACGAACGCTTCACCGGTGTGCCGGCGCGGAAAACAGACACTGTCACCAGTGGGCGGATCTATTCGTCGGTGATTGAACGCGAGCGGCGCGGCGATTATCTGGGCGCGACGATCCAGGTCAT
>JAPYTY010000616.1 GCA_029942065.1 Acidobacteriota bacterium
TTGTGACACCGGAGATCGAACAGGAACTGGACATCGTTATTGATGACAAGGATCTCAGGATCGACACCTATCGGTCTTCGGGGGCAGGGGGGCAGCACGTCAACGTGACTGATTCCGCGGTTCGCATTACCAATAACCCCTCGGGAATAGTGGTTCAGTGCCAGAACGAGCGTTCCCAGCATCGCAATAAAGCCACGGCGTTGAAGATACTCAAGTCGAGGCTCTATGAAGCGGAAATGGAAAAAAAACGAAAGCAACTCGATCAATTAGAGGAAAACAAATCGGATATTGCCTGGGGCAGCCAGATTCGATCGTATGTTCTGCATCCCTATCGTATGGTCAAGGATCATCGGACTAAACTGGAGATCGGAAATGTGGATGCAGTCCTGGATGGAGATGTGGATCCACTGATCAGTGAATACCTCAAGAAAAAAAGCGAAGGAAAACACAAGAAAGGTTAGCAAGGAAGTGTAATGTCCGAATCGGAAAAAAGTCCAACCCGGGGAGACCAGGCGGAGGAGAAGGAAGTGAGGTCCGGTCATCTGAAAGATCAGGCCTTCTCGTCTCGTCAGAGCGCGGCAGTGCAAGCCGGGGAGTTTTTTGAGCGACCGTTGGCGGGATGGAAGCAGTTGCTTTATCTGTTTCTGGTGTTTGGGAGTCTGGTTTCGGTGGTTTTTCTCCTCATTGTGGAAGGGAGCCGGCAGCAGTTGATCGTCTCAGTCGGGGAGATCCTGTATCAAGGAGATCGAGCTGATATCAACCGGCTTCCCCCTCCCCCTCCCAAGGTCATCCAGGCGAGAGTGGTGACCGTACCAGGACCTGGTTCTTCCGCGCCCAGCCCGGAAGAACCCAGAGGAATCCTGTTTTTGGATCAGGTCCCGGGTCGAAGGGGAGAGGAAGAGGAGGCGCCTGCTCAGGTCCAGCTTCCCAAAACGGATTCCAACCAGGGTGCCTATAACGTGCTCCTCCGGTTATCGAATGCGGCCTCTCGGCTCTCTGAAAACAACCTGGACGGGTTGGAGTTTTCCAGCTGGCGACCGGTCAAGGATGCGTCGCCCGAGTTCTGGATTGATCTGGTGGCTCTTCGCCATCCGGAAGAGCAAGAGGTCCATTTAATCTGGTCTGTCAATACCGAGGATGAGCGAGTGACCGCTCTCAGCCAGGCCGCCCGGGATCTGGAAGCCGGCCTTTAGCCCGCATTTCTCATAAGTTGTCTACTGCAGTGAGGCCCGCCTTCATCTGAGCGAAGCGAAGTCGCCTTTATCT
>JAPYTY010000617.1 GCA_029942065.1 Acidobacteriota bacterium
ACACAGAGAAGCCGCCTTTATCTGAGCGAAGCGAAGAAAATTCTTTTCTTTGTCTGATCTCTCCAGTCTCAGCCAACACAGTGTAGCGGCCGCTAATTAGCCCGACTCTCTCATACCCGGTCTACTGCATCTGCGCCATGATCCGTCCTGACTGTGTTGCATTCGGTCGGTCTCCTCAGCGTACCGTACAGTACGCTTCCGTGGGACGTGGAACGTGAAACGCGCTGGTCGAAGACCAGCGGCCGAGGCGCCTCCCACACTCCGGACTCTTCATTCTGGATAAGAAAAAGGATTCTCTGTGTCTCTGTGGTGAAAACTCTTCTTTGTGCCTTGGTGCCTTTGTGGTGAAATATCTTTTTTGTGTCTTTGTGGTGAATCATGAACTGGATTAGCAGCCACTGGCTCGTTTTATTGTTCTTCCTGATTTTTCTGGGCTTGACGGCCCACCATGCCTGGGTGGCCAAACGACGGACCCGAGGGCTGGTGGATTACTACGTGGGCGGACGCTCCATGGGAGGCATCGCCATCGGCCTCTCATTTTTTGCAACCTACTCGAGCACCAACAGTTTCGTGGGGTATTCCGGCCAGGCCTATTCCTATGGAATGGCCTGGCTGCTTCTGGCTCCCAGTGCCGTTTTGTTTTCCATGTTTGCCTGGCTATGGATTGCTCCCAGACTCCGGATTTTCACGGCATCCCTGAATTCCGTCACGATTCCGGACTTTATTGGATTTCGCTTTGGAAGCAATGGAGCTCGTTTTCTGGCGGCGCTCATCGTCCTTGTGGCCAGCCTTTTCTACATGACGGCGGTATTCAAGGGCATTGGCAATCTTCTGGAAGCCTTTCTGGAAATCCCCTATGGAGTTGCCATCGCCCTGGTCTTTTTGATCGTGGTGGTTTACACGTCGGTGGGAGGTTTTATCTCCGTGGTCAGAACCGACGTACTCCAGGGGATCCTCATGTTTTTCGCCGCCGGCCTGCTCTTCAACGGAACTATCCGGGCTGCCGGTGGAATCGGTTCCCTCGACTTGCTGCGAACTCAACCCGAAACAGCGGGACTCTTTTCCTGGAACGCGACCATTCCTTTCCCTTTTCTTATCGGGATAATTGTGGCGGGAACCATGAAATTCATGGTGGAGCCGCGTCAGTTGTCCCGCTTCTATGCGCTCAAGGATGAACGGGCCATCAAACAGGGAATGTGGGTTTCCACCCTGGCCTTTCTGGTGGTCTACTCACTTCTGGTACCGATCGGACTTTAC
>JAPYTY010000618.1 GCA_029942065.1 Acidobacteriota bacterium
CCCACTTTTCTCTGCTCAAGTACCTGGAAGCCTCTCGCCTGAATCCCTACCAGGAAGTTATCTTCAACAAGCTGGCAATCGCTTACTCCCGGTTGAGTCAATTTCGACAGGCCGGAGAAGCCATCGATCGCTCGATTCGCCTGGAACCCAGCTATGCCTTTGCGCACAATACAAGAGGCATCATCCACCTTGCGGACGATTTTCACCAGTCAGCGATCCGTTCCTTCAAAGAGGCGATCAAACTCAGGCCGCAAGAAGCCAACTTTTACGCCAATCTGGGTCACGCCTACCTGAGAGTCAACAAGTATGAGGAGGGATTGGACACCTACCAGCTGGCACTTCAGATGGATCCGGAAATTCTGAGCAAGTCTGACGTGATCGAACTCTCCTACCAGGATCGCCAGCAAGCGAGTTCGGAGCGTTTTTACCAGATGGCTCGGATTTTTGCCGAACTGGGAGATAAGACCACCTGTCTGGACTATCTGGGAAAGGCCCTGTCGGCAGGTTTTTCAGACACCCAGAGACTATTGGGGGACACCGCGTTCGAGCAACTCCGCAACGATATGGAGTTCGTTGATTTGATTACTCTTTATGGGATAGAAGGAGATTAATTCATCAGGCGGCGAATTCGCTTCTCGAGTTCGGTACGAGTCACGAAGTGCGAGGAGGGCAATTCCAGGTCTTCCTCCAAAGCACGTCTCACTTCGAACCGGGAACTCTGGGTCAAGATGTCCTGAACCTCGGTGGAAGTCATGCTGGATGGGTGGGGTCCCAGAGGAGAAATCCAAACCTCTTCTTCTCCACACTTGCATCCGATGACCAGCTGGTTTTGCTGGCAGAAGAACTCCAGGTAGTCTAGCGTGATCCAGTTGATGTTTTTCATTCAAGCTCCTTCGGGCTAATAGTTGAGTATATGGGTATGACGTAAACCAGCTGACCGGCTGACGCCGTTCAGCTGGCGTTTCAGGTTTCAGGTTTCAGGTTTCACGAAAAAAGAAGGGGAGAAACGCGCTTCGCGCGTGGAGAAGCGCCTCACTGACGTTCGGGGTGGGGAAACGCGTCGCTGGCGCTCCGCATCGCCATTAGGGTACCGGCTCCCTCCAGGAAAGGAGGGAGAGGTGCTTTGGAAGGAAGTGGGAGTGTATGGAATGTCTTGTTGGCAGGGAGTCCGGAACCCCGAAGGGGTGATGTGAAATAGCCTGGGGCGTGAGCCCCAGGAATGAAGGTGTTGTTAGTAAAGGAGCCCTGTAAGGG
>JAPYTY010000619.1 GCA_029942065.1 Acidobacteriota bacterium
TCGTCGTTTGGTTCGCAACTTATGATTCCTTTTTCCAGCGGGCTAGAACAGTACTCCCGCCGCAGACTCGATCGCCTTTATTGACAAGGATCTCGCATTCAGGAGGGAACACGACATCCACGCGACTCCCAAATCGTATAAGCCCTATTCTATCACCTTTCTTGACCTGGGCTCCTTCATTTTTCCACACCCTGATACGGCGAGCGACAAGGCCGGCAATCAGCGAAAAGGTCAAATCCCTCTCTCCCCCAATCGTGATAGTGACCTTCTCATTTTCAACCGAAGCCCGTTCATCAAAGGCCAGTCTGAACCGTCCCGGCTGGTAATGTTTTTTAATAATCGTCCCTTCAATGGGCGCCCGATTCACATGCACATCAAAGATAGAGAGGAAAATACTCAATTCCCATTGGGTTCCCTGCCGGTCCAGCCGAACCACCTTCCCATCCGCAGGACTTACGATAGCATCAGGATCGTCAGGAATGGACCTTTCCGGATTTCTGAAAAAGTAAGCAACGAAAGCGGAGAGAAAGAAAAAAACAACAGCCAACCCCAGCAGTTCGTACCAAAGGAGCAGGGCCGTCACAAACAGGAGCGGAATCAGAAAGGGGTAAGCGTCTTTGGTCATGGTGGCAAAAGAAATGCCCGCTGCCGGTTTAGCGGAAATCCCCATCGATAGCTGTTCTATTTGAAGGGTCACGCCCCTGGTCGAGCTGTTGCTGACACCAGCGAAGGCCCAAAGTGTGCTTACTCTGGGCTAATGTACAGACTTTTCACTCTGGTGCTGGTGGATCAGTACCTGCATATGATCCTTGAGAACTAACTTCTTTTTCTTGAGAACGGTTTCTTCAATTTGCTCCTGCTCACTTAGAAAGGATTTGTCACGCAATTCCCTGAGTTTAGTTTCATAGCCCTGATGCTGGTGGACCAGTTGACGAAATTCCTGGTCGTTCTCGATCAGATAGTCCTTGAGGTCAACCTCATTCATATCCAATGTCCTCCCTGTCGAGTTTGAGTGAAAGTTGTGGGTGGTTGGCTATTGAGCATCCCGTTGAATGAAAATCTAGCACATCTATTGGACCTGGGCAAGGACACTTTTGAGCCCTCCCAAACCAGAACACCGGGTTTCCACCACAGAGACACAGAGCCACAGAGCCACAGAGAAGACCGATGTTTTTCTTTCTCTTGCCCCTCCGAATTCATCCAAACCAGGAACCAGATACACACCGGAAGGCCACTACAACGACCATACTG
>JAPYTY010000620.1 GCA_029942065.1 Acidobacteriota bacterium
TGAATGAAGTGGGTTTCTATGCCCCCATCAGGACCGTGCAAAGGGACTTAGAGAGCATCTCTTTGCGGTGGCCAATGATCTGTGACGACTCGAAAAAACCCTTCCGGTGG
This sequence comes from Acidobacteriota bacterium, assembly GCA_029942065.1. GTDB lineage: Bacteria > Acidobacteriota > UBA6911 > RPQK01 > JADFOI01 > JAPYTY01. Next base: position 111 of record JAPYTY010000620.1, read on the forward strand.
AGTTGGCAGCCGGACGCCAGAGGCACCATGTTCCCGGTGATGGACCCCGCTGAAGCTTTGACCATAGCCCTTGCTGAAAAACACCTCAAAACCCTACTGCCCAAAAACAGCTACCGGAAAATTGAGACTTACTTTAAACAGGCAAGGCAAACACTGTCGGCAGAGGATAAATCAAAACTCAGGCGATGGACGCAGAAAGTCCGGGTATTTCCAAGGGGACAACCACTGCAAATAGCAACCATCAGAAAAGATATCGAAAAAGTGATCTATGAGGCACTGCTGAACGATACCAAGGTTCGGGTGCTTTATCGCAAACGCTACGCCACAGTGTCATCGGAATACATTGTCAGTCCTTTGGGCTTGGTTTCAAGGAATGCCGTGCATTATTTAATCTGCGCTGTTGACCACGCTCCAGGGAGCATCCGCTACCTGCCGCTGCACCGGTTTACCAAGGCTGTTGACCTGTATGATCCGGTCGAGATCCCAGAAGGATTCAGCCTGGATAGATTTCTCGAAAACAACTCCCTTGGGTTTTTGCGTTCGGTCAACCCAGTTAAGCTGGAAGTGATTTTCAGTACACATGCGGCCTACCACCTCTCAGAGACCCCTTTGAACAAAACCCAGAGCATCACTGCAACCAGAGATGGCAGGGTGAGGATAAAAGCCACGGTTGCCGATACCTCCGAGCTTCGTTTCTGGATTCTGGGATTTGGTTCCTCAGTGGAAGTGGTAAGACCTGCTTCGTTGAGGAAGGAAATCTCCAACACCAGCAAAGAAATGAACAAGATATATACTGGTTGAATAGGAAAGAGACCAGAGACCATGGCAAGACACAGAGGAACGTACAAACCAGAGAACCCAGTCCCCTATGAGCTTGGGCGAAGTCGCATCCAGAACTTCGTGAATTGCCCAGCTTGTTTCTACCTGGACCGGGTCAAAGGCATTCCCATCCCGTCGCTTTATGGCTGGCCGCTCAACTCCGCAACCGATGTGCTGTTGAAAAAAGACTTTGATGCATACAGGCAGAGGCAGGAGCCGCATCCTTTCCTGTTGAAAAAGGGCCTCGGCCACCTAATCCCTTTGCAGCACGAAGATTTTCAAAGATGGACGATGGCGCTCCAACTGGGTCTGAATAC
>JAPYTY010000621.1 GCA_029942065.1 Acidobacteriota bacterium
CAACTCTCTCTTAACTTTCGGTCCTCAGGTGTCCCACTTTCGCTGATGGGGCACAGCAGGGGGTGTTTCATGGGAAGGCTCCTTCTTTAACGGTTATTGTGGCTCTCCCGGCAGTGGGCCAAAATCGGGCGGTGGCACCCGGTGTCCGGTGGCGGCTTCATAGGCTGAAGCGATCTTGATCAGGGTGGATTCCTCGCCCACACCCGACCACACCATCAGGCTCAGCGGCATGGGGCGGGGAAGCAGCGACCGCTGGGTGCTGGCAACATAGGTGTACGAGGTCCTGTCTTCACTGAGTTCAAATCCAGGCTCGTAGACGACCCGGTTATAGCCGGCCGGAAAGACGATCTGAGGGATTCCAACGAATGCGGTGAAGCGCCCACAGCAACTCACCGCACTTCGATCATTGGCGGTCGGCTGGCTGGCGCCGCCAATTTTCCGATGGGGTAGGGTGTTCTCCGGATTGACAAAGGCGTCGATGCCGTTTTCATACATCACCTTTTGAATCACCAGCCGCATCACGGCCTGCATCTTGAACATATCGATGCCTCGGGTGGGGTTGAGGTCCTGCACATCGACCGCATGTTCGGCACTCCTTCGATCACTGTCCGATACCGTTTTTTCGTTGGCGATCCAGCTGGCCCAGTCAAAGACCCTGGAATCTCCTCGCTCCGCCAGATATTTGGCCGTGTTGAAGTGGCCTCGCCCGGTATTGTCGAATCCGGTGGTGATCCGGCGGAGGTTGATCTGGTCCGATAGCGGAGCCTCGCCGAGCGCCAGTTTAACCAGATAATCCTTGGTCCTGACATCAAAGCCCGGTACGGCAAATTCCAGCTCTCCCGAACGCGTCGTTCTGGAAAAAAACTCGGGCACATTCATGGGAAAGATCTCGGCGAAAGCGTCCTGGAAAGTGTATTTCATGTTGGGGACTTCGGGATCGTCCGGGTAGAGGGGGTCGACGGACTCCACCAGGTCGGCTCCAAGCTGTTCGCCAAGAACGGCTTTGATTTCGTTATCGAGTTGATCACTGATGGCGACATCGTTCTGGCTGTGCTTGACCATGTACTCGCGCACAATGGCAATCCTCATTCCTTCAAGAGGCCTGGCGTCGCCTTCGAGGTCGTCTTCATCGACCAGGAAACTGACATAGGGTTCATCCGGGATCATGGATCTGGGAATGGCGGTGAAGTATTCCCTGGGGGTGTACCCCTTGATGGCATCGAGGACCGTCACGGCATCTTCGAC
>JAPYTY010000622.1 GCA_029942065.1 Acidobacteriota bacterium
CCGAAATGGAGATACTGGAAGAGCTGGCTCAAGAACCCGACCTGAGCCGATTGGAAGCTGAAACGATCAGACTTTTCATGAGATGGATCCAGGCCGTGGAACGAAATGGACTGAACTGGGAGCCGCTGCTCCACCAGATGATCCCGGAATGGATCACCGTCAGCGATGACCCGACCCTCCACTCCTCTCTGGCTGGTGAAGCGGGCCAGGTTCCTCGAATTTGGGTGTATGGTTTTTACGGCTTCACCGATGTCAACGCCCAGATCATTGCGGCCCTGGGCCGACGTCTTCAGCTCACCCTGCTGTACCCATTTCTGGAGGCAAACAAGGAGTCACACCCCGCTTTTTATTTCGGGCAACCGATTCTGGAAGACCTCAAAATCCGCTTCGGATCGCAGCTCGAGGAAATCCGAGTCGAGCCCCCGGATTCGGACCAGCCCGAGCATGCCACGACCCGCTTTTTTCTCACCACCTTTCCCGAAGGGGAGATTCCAGCACAACCACCGGTGGTGACGTTCCAGCGAGCCTCAGGGATTCGCGCCGAGATCATCTCAGCCGCGGTCCGGATACGGGAGTGGCTCGATCAGGAGAACCCCCTTCCCCTGGAGGAAATCATGCTGGTGGCCCCCGACCTGAAGCCCTATCTGGACCTGATACGGCAGGTTTTTTCCGACTTCGCCATTCCACTTCGCATCGTGGACGCACCCGTCGAAACGACGCCCGAGGCCCGGCCTTTGCAAATGCTGGCCCGGATTTGGGAGGACCAGGCTCCTGCTGAATGGATGCTGGCCTACTTGCGGGACTACCCCAAGATCGCGGTTGGCCGGGAGATCGACATCGACCAATGGGAATCCAAGATACGCCGCCTGAGTGTCTGGTCCAGCTCCAGCTGGCAGTTGATTCTTCAACTCAAGCAGGAAGGCTCTTCCAGAATTGGAAAGGATCTGCCCCGCTTCAGCCCTCAGGAAAGAGCCCTGATCCAGGAGATCGTCCAGTTGTGGGGAGCCGGATCCGTGGCAGCCCAGACCAGCTTGAGCCACCAGCAGGCTTCCGAGTTCCTGGAACAGATTGCTCGCCGCTGGCTCCCGGACCCGGCTCCCTTGAAACCGCTTCAGGAAGCTCTGGACTCGGGTCACCCGGAAACCAAACTCAAGACCTCGCTGCTGCGTGAACTGTTTCGCCAGGGCGGCCCCGACCAGATTCAAACGGATCCTTTGAGGGGCCCCTCGGTTGCCTTCCTACC
>JAPYTY010000623.1 GCA_029942065.1 Acidobacteriota bacterium
CTTCAAGAGGGTGTCTCGTCGACTTCGATTGAGCTCATCAAAGGCGGCTGTGGCTTCCGCATAAAGGAGAATCCGATGCACATCCACCGGATAGTCGGGGAACTCGACCGGAATCAGGTTCAGGCCCAGTGAGCGCAGCCTCTGGAGGGTGGCCTGGCCGTTGGACTTGGCCCGGGCACTGGCTCGATCCTCTTCAAAGGCACTGGCGATATAGCCCACCCGTAACGAGGTCACATCTCTGTCGGCATCCCAGTTAAAGGGAAGATCCACCAGCGACGGATCTCGGTCGTCGGGTCCGACAATGGCATTGAAGACCAGGGCACAGTCTTCCACGCTGCGGCACATGGGCCCGGCCTTGTCCATGCTGTAGCTGATGGCCATCACCCCGTAACGGCTGACCCGTCCATAGGTGGGCCGCAGTCCGCTCAAGCCGCAGCGGGTGGCAGGAAACACGATGGACCCCCGCGTCTCGGTTCCAATCGAGAAACCCACCAGTCCGGCCGCCGTGGCCGCCCCCGGCCCGGCCGAGGATCCCCGCGTTCCCATCTGGGTATTCCAGGGGGTGACGGTTCGGCCTCCAAACCAGGTGTCTCCGGAAGCCAGGGCACCGCTGACCAGCTTGGCCACCAGCACGGCCCCCGCTTCCTCCAGACGCTCGACGATGGTGGCATCAAAATCAAACTGCTGGTCCTTGTAGGGTTCCGCTCCCCAGGTGGTGGGATACTCCCGGGTGGCCAGAAGATCTTTTACTCCCCAGGGGATCCCATGAAGCGGGCCCCGGTAGCGACCGGCCGCTATTTCGGAATCGGCCCGGCGGGCCTGCCGCAGGGCCAGATCCTCGGTCAGCGTGATCACGCACTGCAGCTTCGGATCGTAGCGCTTCAGACGCGCCAGATACATTTCGGTCAACTCCAGGGATGTGACCTGCCGGGATTCCAGCAGCCGCGACAATCGCGTCACCGGCCAGAAGGCCGCCTCCTCCAGATTGGACGGAGCTCGGACCTGCCCCGGGTCACTTCTTTTGAAGGGTCTTCTCTCCTGATCAAAGCGCATCCCCGGCAAGGCCGGGTTGAACCCAAGGGCCGGCCAGTCGCCGTTGGACAAAGTTGTCTTGCGCATTCCCTCATACCACTCCAGGTTCTGATTCAGAGCCCGGACCATTTCCTCCCGCTCCTCCGGCGTGAACTCCAGCCCGGAAAGCTGCTCGGCGCCTCGCACCATCTCCGCCGTGACCCGGGAG
>JAPYTY010000624.1 GCA_029942065.1 Acidobacteriota bacterium
TCTCATTATTCTGAACATTGAAACCTCCAAAAAGAAAATTCCGGATACTGACTTTCCTGAATTATCAATAACCGTCATTTTAATGGCTGAAGCTTCGGATCTCAAATGAAGAATAGGTCGCCAGGGGCGGAACAGTCGGACAATGTACACTGGCCCGGACTTTTCAATGGGGACACCTCCCCTCTCGATGACCGAGCCGATCAGCCCTGACCTATTGCCTTTGCACCCTGTCAAGCTCTACACTGCCTGACAAAGCCAAAGAACAAACAGGGAGGTCTCGCGATGAACAGAAAGAATTTGATGACAACCAAGACAAACCAGGTAATCCGTGTCTCGCTTCTGGGAAGCCTGTGTTTTTTCTCCACCTTACCCCTTCTGGGCCAGCAACCGGGAAGCTTCCAGCTGGTGGAAGCAAGCATCAGTGATATTCACGACGCGATCCGGTCCGAGCAGATCACCTGCCGGGAATTGACCCAGCAATATGTCAACCGGGCCAAGGCCTACAACGGGGTCTGCACCCAGCTGGTCACCGAGAACGGAGCTTCCGTTCGTCCCGCCGCAGGCGTGGTTTCAGCAGGTGCACCTCTGGAGTTTCCAACCGAAACCGTGGCGATCTCCAGGCTGCTACCCGATTACGATGAGTACCGGGGAACGCCTCTGGACTTTGGCAGAATGGAGACCACCCTCTCGGATGAAAACGTCTGGCAGCAGTACGGAATGAGAGTCGGGGTCTCCGATGCCGGCCAGCTCAACGCACTGGAAACCATCAACATCCGGGGTGAGCGCTCGGTGACCTGTCAAGGGGAGTTCGATGCCCACCCGTCAACCGGCCCTCTTCCGGCAGGAGCCCCGGAGGTCTGCGAAGACTTCCGCCGGCTGCCCGATGCCCTGGAAAGAGCGGCGGAACTGGATGCGCAGTACGGCAGCAATCCCGATCTGGAAAGTCTGCCCCTGTACTGCATTCCCTTTTCCTTCAAAAACTGGTACGACGCCAAGGACATTCGTGGAACCGGTGGAAATGATGTCAACTTTGCCATGGATGCCCCCGCCAGAGACTCCGTTCCGGTGGCACAGGTTCGGGAAAAAGGGGCCATCGTCTACGCCATCGCCACGGCCAGCAATAATCGTATCTCTCTGTCGCCGAGTCCCGCCGACGCTCCACCGGCCAGAATTTTTTCCCCGGCCGGACCGATCCCCGGGGACCGCCGGCCCACCACCTCGATCAGTACCTGGGGAGGGC
>JAPYTY010000625.1 GCA_029942065.1 Acidobacteriota bacterium
CCGTGGCACCCCGCGAAATGAGGCGGTCAAACGCTCGCAATAATTTTCTGATGTCGTCAAAGTGCAGCCCCGTGGTGGGTTCATCGAAGATGAACAGGGGCCGTTTAGAGGTGGGTTTGGAAAGATACGAGGCCAGCTTGATGCGCTGGGCTTCTCCCCCTGACAGGGTCGTGGCCGACTGCCCCAGCCGCAGATAACCCAGGCCGACCTCGTCCAGAACTTTAAGTTTTCGAACCAGCTTGGGGACCGATTTGAAAAAATCCAGAGACTCCACGACCGTGAGGTCCAGGACTTCTGCGATGTTTTTACCCTTGTAAGTAATCTCGAGCACTTTGCTGGAATAGCGACTACCTTTGCAGTCCTCGCACTCCAATTCTACATCTGCCAGAAACTGCATCTCGACGGTGACGGTGCCCGAACCTGAGCAGGTCTGGCATCGGCCCCCGGGGATATTAAAGGAAAAATGTCCCGGGGAAAGATTTAGGGCATGCGCTTCTCGCTGGGCAGCGAAGGTCTTTCTCACATCATCAAAGGCCTTGATATAGGTAACCGGATTCGATCGTGGGGTTCGTCCGATGGGAGATTGATCCACCAGTAAGGTCTCACTGAGTTGATCGGCTCCTTCGATGCTCTCAAATTCTCCGACGGTGTTTTTCCATTCTCCTTGTAGTTTCCTGAGTCCTGCATAGAGGCAGTCCTGGACCAGAGTGGATTTCCCCGATCCGGACACTCCGGTCACGCAGACCAGAACCCCCAGAGGGATATCCACCGTGAGGTTCTGAAGGTTGTGCTGGTGGGCTCCCCGGATGGTTAAAATATTGCCATTGTTGGAACGGCGAAAGATGGGGGTCGGGATCTTTTGTTTGCCGGTAAGGTACCTTCCTGTCAGAGAGTTCGTGTTGGCATGGAGGGATGACAGGTTCCCGGTGTGGATGATCTCCCCGCCCTGCTCGCCTGCTCCGGGACCCATGTCAATAATGTGATCCGCCGCTACCATCATCTCCTTTTCGTGTTCCACTACAACGATCGTGTTTCCAAGGTTCCGCAGTTCCTTCAGGATCTCGATGAGGCGGGTTTCATCCCTGGCATGAAGTCCGATGGAAGGTTCGTCCAGCACGTAGAGTGTCCCGGTGAGGGTGGAACTCAGCGAGGCCGCCAAGTGTATCCGCTGCATCTCACCGCCGCTGAGGCTCGAAGTCAAACCTGTCTCTTATACACCATCTCCGAGCCCAAG
>JAPYTY010000626.1 GCA_029942065.1 Acidobacteriota bacterium
CCAGTTCCGCCACTCCCCATATCAGCATGATGAAAATTCCGATGGCCGGGATATAGGTGTGACGGTCGGCCATGGCTTGGCCTCCCACCTGAATCAGGCCGCTGACCGGAACCAGAGTTCCAAGAAACCACAGCCATCCCACCACCAGATAGCGTGATTTTCTTCCCCGCCAGACCCCGAGTGAAACTCCCGCCAGGACCAGTATGGCCAATGCAACGGCCAGGGTACTCAGGGTGTCTCCCGGATGGGGGTAAAAAATTGCCAGATCCGATGGCCACACCATTTTTTTGAGATAAAGGGCATAGGCCAGGGGGGTATTGGCCAGGCGGGTCCCCAGGGACAGTCTTTCCAGGCCGGGCAGGGCGTCGTCGCTTTCAGCGGCGATAAGGGTGAGAAGGCCGGCTCCTGCCACGGTAACGAAAAGGGGTAACTTCTCTAGTAGCAGTCGCGGGAGACGTTCCTGGAACTCCTTCCAGTTTGTACCCAATCGCATCAAGGGCCAATAATCGAGCAAAAGTAGCGTACAAGGCAGGGTCACCAGCATCTGCTTGGACATCAGCCCCAGAACCAAAAATCCCAGGATCCCGAGGTAGTGCTGCCAGACCGGTTTTCTCCAGTATTCCAGGTAAGCCCACAGACTCAGCATCCCAAAAAACGTACTGAGCACATTCTTGCGTTCCGTCACCCAGGCCACCGACTCCACATTGAGAGGGTGGAGGGCAAACAGAGCTGCCACCATGAAGCTGGGCCAGAAGGCTCCTGTCATGCGGAAAAGCACTCCCAACAGGATTGCTGCGCTGCTCAGGTGGAGCAGGAGATTGGTGAGGTGGTATCCCGCCGGATTCAAGCCGAACAGCTGGTAATCCAGCATGAACGAGATCCAGGTCATGGGATTCCAGACCCCTTCTCGAAAGGAGGTCATGGCCCAGCTGATGCTTTGCTGGTTCAACCCTTGCTGGATCCAGGGATTGTCCGTGACGTACACGTCATCGTCCAGAGCGATAAAATCGGAGTCCTTGACCGGGAAGTAGGCGATCGTGGTTGCCAGGATCAACAAAACTACGGCCATCCACCTGGAGTGACGACTGGAGAACATACTCATGGTCTTTGCAGGGTGGTACGGACCACTCAATTAGCTTCATTAGCTTAACATTTCACCAGGAAAGATCAGGAGCCAGGGTCCGGACTTAGTTTTAGAGACTGTCCTGTAGGG
>JAPYTY010000627.1 GCA_029942065.1 Acidobacteriota bacterium
TCCTTGGGGTCTGTTGGAAGGGCGCACGGCCCTACGCCCCTACACTTCTGTCTTCCTCTTCAAACCCTGACCTGCTGCACCAGCATCTTCATGGTATCGGAAATACCTCCGGGAATCAGAAGGGTCTTCAAGCCCAGACGCTCCTCCAAACGCTCCGGGTTGAGAATTCCCCGGGCTTCTTCATTCTCCAGGTGCTTTTCCAGTCCCCACTTGTGGAGGAAAACCCGCTGGGTCGTCAACGGCTCACTCTTCCAGCCCAGTTTCTCACTGGTTCGAGTCATCACTTCAAAATTGACGTGGGCGGTGATGTCCTGGCGCCCCGGATTGGCATAAGGATCGGTCACCACCTGGTGCCGGTGATAGCAGAGGAGCGTTCCCTGGGGACGATCGATGGCTTGATACTCCTCCCAGTCGTAGCCGTAATCCACCGTCAGGACAAAGGCCGAGTCTATCCTGCGATCCAGATCTTCCACCATCTCGATCATTTTCAGGTTGACCTCGTATTCATGGCCCTCCTTCCACTCCCTGAATCCCGTCTTCATGTACTCCAGGATACGGGGATCGGTGACTTCTCCCTCCAGTTCAGAAATCCCTCCATCGATGTGAAGGTAAATTTCCCGGATTTCCGATTCTCGGGCCCGGACACGATGAACAGGAAGGGCATCAAAGAACTCATTGGAAAAGACAATCCCATGAATTCCTTCAGGGGGGTCCTCCCCCAGCTCAACCGGGCAGTAATTCACTCCTTCGAAGATCCGGGGATGCGCGTCCTGGAGTCGGGTCAGAATATCCCGGCCCAGGAATCCCTCTCCAGCGCCTAGTTCCACCAGATGGAAGGGGCCGGGCCGGGAAAGAAGCTGGAAATAGTGAACGAATGCATCCGCCAGACAATAGGCGAACACCTGATGGGTGTAGGGGGAAGTATAGTAATCCCCTTCCGGCCCGAAGATCTCCTGCTTGGTGGTGTAGTAGCCCTGCTCCAGGTCATAAAGACAGAAGTCCATGAAGCGTTCGAAGGTGATTTGCTGGTTTTTCCAGGGAAGAATCACTTTCAGCTACCGACGACACGAGGTAAAAACTGACAGCTAACAAGGGTTCACTGTCAGCGAACCAATTCCAGCTCGTTAAAAAAATAACTGACCTCGAAGCTGGCAGACTCCGGGCTGTCACTGCCGTGCACGGCAT
>JAPYTY010000628.1 GCA_029942065.1 Acidobacteriota bacterium
CTCAACGGGAGGCGGGGAAACTCGCCGAGATCCTGGGGCCCGGCAACTTCTATCTGGAGATCCAGGATCATGGCCTGGAGGAGCAGAGCCAGGTCAATACCCAGGTTCTCAAAATGGCCGGCGAACTGGATCTACCTCTGGTCGCTACCAATGATTGTCATTACCTGGCCAAGGCTGACTCTTTTGCTCACGATGTCCTGCTGTGCATCCAGACCGGAAAAACCGTCCAGGATGAAAACCGTCTCCGCTACAGCACTGATCAGTTCTATTTCAAGAACGCCGAGGAGATGGAATCGCTGTTTGGGCATGCCCCAGGGGCTCTCTCCAACACCCTGGAGATCGCTGAGAAATGCACCTTTGAACTGGGCGAACCCGAAGATATTTTTCCCGAGTTTCAGGTTCCAGGAGGGGAGACCCGGGAGAGCTATTTTGAACAGGTCGTTCGTCAGGGTTTCCAACAGCGCCGAGTGAGCCTTCAGGAGCTGGCACAGTCCGGGAAACTTCGCTATCCACTGGAAGAGTATGAGAAACGCCTCAATCAGGAAGTGGAAATCATCAAGGAGTTGAACTTTCCCAGCTATTTCCTCATTGTCTGGGACTTTATTCGCTATGCTCGTGAACAGGGCATTCCAGTGGGTCCCGGCCGAGGGTCCGTCGCGGGCAGTCTGGTTTCCTATGCCATGCAAATCACCGATGTGGATCCACTCCAGTACGATCTGCTGTTTGAGCGTTTTCTGAACCCGGAACGAATCACTCCTCCGGACATCGACATTGACTTCTGCATGCTTCGCCGGAGCGAAGTGATCGACTATGTCACGGAAAAATACGGGCGCGATAACGTCAGCCAGATCATTACCTTTGGCACCATGGCGGCCCGGGGAGCGATTCGAGATGTGGGCCGAGCCTTGAACATCCCCTATGCCGAGGTGGACAAGATTGCCAAACTGGTCCCCCAGGCTCCGGACTCCACCCTGAAAAAAGCCATGGAACGGGTCAAGGAACTCAGGGAAACAGCCGAATCAGATCCTCGCTATACCCAGTTGCTGGAAGTCGCTCAACAACTGGAGGGGACGGCCAGGCACGCTTCCACCCACGCCGCCGGCGTGGTCATCTCCCCGCAGCCTTTAGTAGAACTCATCCCCCTTTACAAAAGCACCAAGGATGAGATTACAACCCAGT
>JAPYTY010000629.1 GCA_029942065.1 Acidobacteriota bacterium
AGGTGGGGCATTCGGACAGGGACAGCCCCCGGGGAAGGTATTGGACCGCCCTGATGATCGCCCTGGGGATCGGGTTTCACAATCTGGGTGAGGGTCTGGCCATTGGATCCTCCTACGCCGTGGGTGAGATCGCTCTCGGGACCTTTCTGGTGGTGGGCTTCACCCTGCACAACATCACTGAAGGACTGGGGATTGTAGCGCCCATTGCCAGGGATGCCCCTTCCGTCATCCGACTGGTGGGACTGGGGTCGATTGCCGGGGTGCCCACCATCCTGGGGACCTGGATCGGGGGTTTCAGTTATTCTCCGGTGTGGGCGGCTTTTTTTCTGGCCATCGGTGTGGGCGCCATTTTGCAGGTGATTTACGAACTCACCCGGTTGTTGGTTAAACGACAGGAAGTTGCTCTTGCCAGCGCCTATAATCTCTCAGGATTCCTTCTGGGCCTGGGAATCATGTACGGCACCGGGCTGTTGGTGGTAGCCTGACTAAAGAAGGAGTCAGGAGAGGCACACTTCAAGACCCTGGTGAAGTCAGGGCCACGTGGAACGTATTTGGGAGGGCTTTTATGGGTAAAGTAATTCACACTTCAAAAGTTCGTATTGATCAGCTTGAGCGGCCCATTCGGCACGCCTTTATCGAGCACTTTGAAGAGCCGGTAGTCTTCGGAATGCATGGCGGGATCAAGCAATTCTACGGCGTCGAATCAGATCAGGAAAACCCATCCACGCTGGACCATATCGTGGCCGGGGTGGCTGGCTGACTGACGGGCACTTTAGCAGGCGTGCTGGAAGCACGCGAAATCCCGGCAACCACAGGTCAGCTTTACGCCGATGTGGAGGGCGATATCGAAGAAGTGGACAACAAAGCGGTCATCACTCAGATTCGAGTTCGTTACCACTTGAAGGACGTTCCTGAAGACCAGCGAGAAGTGGTTCAACGAGCCCTTGAGATGCACGAGGATCACTGTCCGGCGGCTCTCAGCGTGAAGCGTGGAATCGGCATCGAAACCGCTGTCGAGTTCGAGTAGCTGGAGGCGCGCTTAGGCGCGCCGGTCGGAATTGTGGCGCCGTGCCGAAGGTGTTCACGGTCTTCCGGAGCCCTGAAAGGGCGGCATGAAATAGCCCAGGGCGTGAGCCCTGGGTTGTTCAGGTAGGCAATAGAAGGA
>JAPYTY010000630.1 GCA_029942065.1 Acidobacteriota bacterium
GCCGTGACCTGAGCACCTCTGGAGGCCACTCCCAGCGTCATGGCGCTCCCCATGCCGCCACCGGCACCTGTGATGATGACGATCTTGCCCTTCAAGTCGTTTTTTGACATAACCGGTTCAGACTCCTTATTCTCCTGATCTTGATAGGTCCCCAAAAGGAAATGACTTTGAAATTTGCGGCTCCAGCACTTAATCCCAGATCGGATAGGGCGGAATCATATCGTCAAAGGGAAAGGGGATTCGCTTTTTCTGTACGATCTCCCGGGAATCGAGGATCTCGGCGGTCTTGAGTACGCCCTTGTAAATCGGGTTGCGGCCGTCCCTGCCACCATATCCCCACGGTTTTTCTCCAGGCCCTCCGGGACGTCCCACCACGATCCGACCTACCATGCCCAGGACTTCCTGATGTTTGCTGAAAAAGTCGTAGGTTCCCTCAACCTCGAGCACCCAGTCAAAAAATACTTGCTCCGGGAAACCGAAATCAAAGGGCTCGGCGGCTTCAGGAATACGCAGTTCATGATTATCGTTTCCCGGATGGTAGGCCGTCAGGGTGGTGAACCCCATTCGTCCGGGTAGGTAGCGGATGGTCTCCCCCGGTTCCACAAACAGGCCCACCGGATCAAAACAAAACAGGGAGTCGGAAAGCCTTCGAAGGCTTCGAATGGCGGGCGGGTCATCCGCCAGGGTCTCCGGCTGGAGATTCTGTCCGCCGAACAGGGTCTGCCCTCCGGCTGTGGCCAAGCCCCCGGCCACCAGGAACTGACGTCGGGTAAGGGAAATGATTTTCATCGGTGCAACGATCTCCTACTGGCCATCCGGTGAGAATGCGTAAAGGGAATAGCGGCCCGCTCCCATGAATTTCTCCACCATTTCCGGTGGGTTCATTCCAGGGCGCCCTCCCTCCAGAACAGCTCCCGGAATTCCGTTGCTGCAAAAAAGGGTGCCGTCGGCGATGGTGAAACCGGCCCGGCGACTGGTGGGCAGGGTATGTTCCCAGAGCACCCTTCCGGTATCCGTATCCAGGGCTTCGACGCGTCCGTTATTGAAACCCTGATAGAGAAGGCCGTTGGCGACCGCAATCCCGCCCTGGCTGATGCCATCCAGATTGTAGGTCCACCACAAGATGTCACCGGTGTACCCATGCAGGGCCG
>JAPYTY010000631.1 GCA_029942065.1 Acidobacteriota bacterium
GAGGGCCCCACGCCGGTCAGCGCCCTGATCCACGCGGCCACCATGGTCACAGCAGGAATCTATATGATTGCTCGCTCGGCTCCTCTTTACAGCCGGGCTCCCGAAACCCTGCTGATCATTGCCCTGGTCGGCATCGCCACAGCCCTGGTGGCGGCTCTGATCGCCATGGTTCAACGGGATATCAAGAAAGTTCTGGCTTATTCCACCATCAGCCAACTGGGATACATGTTCGTGGCCGTCGGGGTCGGGGCCTTCGGTGCCGGCATCTTTCATCTGGTCACCCACGCCTTTTTTAAAGCCCTGCTCTTTCTGGGTTCCGGGAGTGTGATTCTGGCGCTTCATCACCAACAGGACCTTTTCAAAATGGGAGGACTCCGCAGATACCTGAGAGTGACCTTTGTCTCCATGTGGATCGCAACACTTGCGATAGGAGGCGCTCCTTTCTTTTCCGGGTTCTTTTCCAAGGATCAAATCCTCTGGGAAGCCTATGCCAGTCCCCATGGTCATATGGCCTTTCGGCTGGCGGGCGTCCTGGTGGCGGGCTTGACCGCCTTGTATATGTCGCGCCTGATGTTTCTGACCTTTCATGGGACAGAGCGCTTTAAAACAGATGGTGCCCATCCGACGCCCCAGGAGCCCTCATTGCTGATGACGTTCCCACTGATGATTCTCGCCTTCTTTTCCGTCATCGCAGGCTATATCGGTTTACCGGGCTACCTGGGAACAAACCGGTTGGTAGAATTTCTGGCACCGTCTTTCCAGTGGGTCCGTGAGGAGACGATGACTGTCGAGCACTCCCATTCGGAAGAGCTTGTCCTCACGGTAATCGTTGTAGCGGTGGCTGCGTTGGGGTTCCTGGCGGCTTACCAACTTTATGTCAGGGACCGGCAAATGGCCGACCGTCTGGCCCAGCGTTTCTCGTTCCTTCACCAGACCTTTTCGAGCAAGTTCTTTGTCGATGAGCTTTACGATTCAGTTTTTATCCAGCCCATCCGAAAGATGTCCCACAGCATACTCTGGAAAGGGATTGACGTGGGCGTGATCGATGGGTTGGTCAACGGTACCGCATCCTTCCTGGTGCGATGCAGTCACAAGATCAAGCGGGTGCAAAGTGGCTTCGTACGCGCCTATGC
>JAPYTY010000632.1 GCA_029942065.1 Acidobacteriota bacterium
GCACTGGTGTGCGCTTTTGTTTGCCTCTTGGCATCGGATACTCTCACCCCCCACCTTTTCGGCCAGGAGGTTCAGACTCTGCCCAGTATTCAGGAGAGTCCGATCGAGGAAATCCGGATCGTTGGGAATCGCCGCATCCCGGAAAGCACGATCCGCTATTACATCCAGAGTCGAGAGGAGGGGTTGTACGATGAGAGTCAGGTTTTTTCTGATTTCCGTACCCTCCTTGGCACCAGCTTTTTTGAAGATCTCAAACTGAGGCGAACTCAGGGTGAAACCGGAGTCATCGTGATTTTCGAGGTCGTGGAACGCCCGCTAATCAGGTCCATAGAGTACGAAGGGATGTCCTCGTTCAAGGAGTCAGATGTACTGGAAAGATTCCGGGATATGCGGGTAGGGCTTTCCCTGGATAATCCTCTGGATCCGGCCAAAATCCCCGTGGCTCGCCGTGCCATCAAGGCGCTTCTGGATCAGAATGGGCGGCCCCTGGGGCGGGTAGAGGTTGAAATTGAAACCATTACGGCCACTTCGCGAAAAATTATCTTCACCATAGATGAAGGACCCAAGGTGCGAATCGGGAATATTGGCTTCGAGGGCAACACGGTTTTTTCCGAGAGTGAACTGCACGGTGCACTGGAGTTGACCAAGGAGCGGGGTCTGATCAGCCTTTTCAAGGGTCAGGACAAGTTCATCAAGGACAAACTGGAATATGACCTCAATTTGAATCTCCTGGAGCGATACCGTGAAGTTGGCTACCTCTATGCCAAGGCCGGTGAACCGAACGTGCAGATCGTTGAAGCTCCGAGAGGATGGCTGCTGTTTTTTCGAAAAACCAAACAGCAATACTACCTCACGATCCCCATTGAAGAAGGCGAGCAATATCGCTGGGGCAGCTTCGAAATCGAGGGAATCGACACTTTTGACCCGGAACTGGTGAAGACAGGCTATAACATTATCCCGGGGGAAGTCGTCAATTACGTGGCGTTGAAGGAATCCAACGAGGAACTCAAGAAGCTTTATTCCACCAATGGGTATCTGGATATGACGGTGATTCCGAACATGGATCCTGATGTGGATTCCAGGACGGTGGACGTGAAGATCGTCATTGATGAAGGGAAGCAATACAT
>JAPYTY010000633.1 GCA_029942065.1 Acidobacteriota bacterium
CCGTCCCGCTGGTTCCAGTGGGGAGTGGGGAGAATCTCCAGATTCACATCATCTCCCAGGATGATGTTCTCCTTGACCGGGCCCGTCTTGACGACCCGGGGAGGAAGGTGTTCGGCCTTGTCGTTGATGCGGCGCCTCAACAGTTTAATCATCTCGTTACGGCTGGTGTTGCGCGGGTCCAGACCCATCATCATGGCCGTGCGGAACCAGGACCGGAAAGCTCCGGTAAAAAGCCGACTGCAGTCAGCGTCCTTGTAGCCCTTGATATTTTCAAAAAGAAGAGCCGGGGAAGCATCCCCGTACACGTCCCAGGTTCGCCTCACGATGTTGCCCAGTTCGTATTTCCAGTCCACCTCTTCCTTGATTCGAGCCAGCTGGTTCTCCGCTTCCAGGAAGGCAATCCACTCTCGCAGATCCTTGAAGGCTACTCGTGTGTCCTTGGGAGCCCCCGCCGCTTTCGGACTTGTTGTTGCCATCTATTTCCTCCTTCGAAAAATCGAGATTCTTATTTTAAGACGCCACAGTCTACCAAATTCAACAACCTAACAAAATCCCCGGCTATCCAGGTTGATACGCACCTCCGCGCTTGGACGGTCATGACCGGGAATCAGGAGTAAAAGGTCCCCAGGGGAGGATGTGGCCGTTTCGCCCGGATCATGCAAGGTCCGGTTCGGGTATCCTAATCCAGTGAGCCGAACCGGACCTTGCCTTCAATAATGGTGGCCACCACCTTGATCTCCGAGAGATTTTCATCCGCAATGTTGGGATTGAGCGGATTCTGCGCCAGAATCGCCAGATCGGCATACATACCCGGCTCCAGAGTGCCGAGCTGCTGCTCGCGCAGGACGTAGGACGCACCCCAGCGGGTCATCATGAGCAATCCTGTGGCGCGGTCAATCGCCTCCTGCGGACCCCAGACCCGCCCGTCATTGGCTCGCCTGGTCACCATCACCTCCAGACCAAACATGGGATGGCGATCCGGGTCGCGGTGGGTGTCCGCTCCGTAGGTCACCCGGGCACCGGCATCGATCAGGCTTTTCACCGGCATCACCCATTTATGAGCGTATTCTTCACCAAACACTCGACTGATGGCTCCGGCGTACCGGCCGGCAAACTGGGGGGGTT
>JAPYTY010000634.1 GCA_029942065.1 Acidobacteriota bacterium
GCGTGAGATCACATACTCGACCTGCTCCTTCTTGACCTGAGGCGGCGCGCTATGCTTGACTTCCCAACGCTCCTTGATGACCTGCAAATTCTCTCGCTCCTCCAGTTCCTGATCCTTTAACTTGGCCGCTCGATCAAACTGCTTGTCGGAAATCGCATCGTCCATTTGTCGAACGATCACCTTCAATTTCCTCTGGAGGTTACTGACCCCTTCCGGCAACACGGTATTGGCGAGTTTTACCCGGGCCCCGGCCTCATCCAATACATCGATAGCCTTGTCCGGAAGAACTCGGTCGGTGATGTAGCGACTGGATTGATACACGGCACAGTGGATGGCTTCATCAGTGTACTCCACCTGGTGAAAGGATTCGTAGCGGTTCTTGATCCCCATGATGATCTCGAGAGTTTCATCCTCGGTGGGTGGGACCACCTTGATCGCTTGAAATCGGCGGGCCAAGGCACGATCTTTTTCAATGGAGCGCCGATACTCATAGGGTGTCGTCGCCCCGACACACTGAATTTCCCCGCGAGACAGAGCAGGTTTCAGGATATTGGCCGCATCAAGAGAACCCTCTGCTGAGCCGGCTCCGACCAGGGTATGAAGCTCATCCACGAAGATGATAAAACAGGGATTCTCCACCAACTCCTTCATGATGGCCTTCAAGCGCTCTTCAAACTGGCCACGATACTTCGTTCCGGCCACAATCAGAGAAATATCCAGCGCCAGAAGCCGCTTGTCAGCTAGCATGGAGGGGACTTCTCCGTTTACAATCTTCTGGGCAAGCCCTTCCACAATGGCGGTTTTCCCCACTCCCGGCTCTCCAATCAGAACCGGATTGTTCTTGGTTCGCCGGCACAGAATCTGAACCAGCCTTTCGATCTCCGTATCCCTCCCGATGAGCGGATCCAGTGTTCCACTGCTGGCGGCGTCGGTGAGATCCCGGCTGAACTCGGTTAGGATCAATGATTCCTTGGGTTTGGCAGGCGTGGGAAGTTCGGTACCCGGCCCGGCCAGCTCTTCGCGCACCCGAGACAGCCGCAGACCATTTTCATAGAGAATCTCGGCTGCCAGAGAATTCTCCTCTCGAAGCAAACCCAAAAGAATGTGCTCTGTACCAATG
>JAPYTY010000635.1 GCA_029942065.1 Acidobacteriota bacterium
CCCTGTAGGTGCCTTTAAATCCCTGGCACCGAAAACCTGGTGGAAAGCAGTGGGCGCTTTGGGAGTGCTCACCGGGTTCATGATTCTCAGTGCCTACACCGTGGTGGCCGGCTGGACTCTCAGATACATTTTTGTCACCCTCAGCGGCCAATTTTCCGGATCGGATCAACCCACCATCGAAGGCATCTTGGGGAATTTCATCGCCGACGGCTATTCCGTCATCTTCTATCAATTTCTCTTTATGGCAGCGACCATCTGGATCGTCCGGGGTGGGATTCAAGGAGGCATTGAAAAGGCCACCAAAATCCTTATGCCCCTGATGATCGGGATTCTCCTGCTTCTGGTAGTGCGTTCCGTCACTCTTCCCGGAGCCCAGACCGGCCTGAGTTTCTATCTCAGCCCTGATTTCAGCAAGGTTGATTTCACCGTGATACGGTCAGCGCTTGGACATGCGTTCTTCACTCTGAGTTTGGGCATGGGTGCCATGATTACTTACGGCAGCTATCTGGCAAAAAACGACAATCTGGTCTCCAGCGCACTATACGTCTGTCTCGCGGATACACTGATCGCATTTCTGGCAGGATTTGCAATCTTCCCAGCCCTTTTCTCGGTTCCGGGCTTGTCTCCGGAGGAAGGGGCGGGCCTCATTTTTCTGGTCCTTCCCAACATATTCAATGCCATACCCTTGGGACAATTGTTCGGGACGGCCTTTTTTTTCCTTTTGACCATTGCCGCCTTGACCTCAACCATTTCCCTTCTCGAAGTGGTGGTGGCATATTTCATCGACCAACTGGGATGGCAGCGAAAGACGGCCGCTTTACTAGTGGGCTCTTGCTCTTTCCTGGCAGGTATTCCCAGTGCCTTGAGCAATGGCTCAGTCTCTTTTTTTTCCGGTTTCATGGATGGAGTCTTCCGCTATTTCGGAGAAATCTCCCTGGCAGTCGGAGCTCTTTTCATCTGTATTTTTGTCGGCTGGAAGTGGGGAATTCAAAAATCCGTGGAAGCCATCCGTGCCGGATATCCCTCCTTTCCACAGGCGCCGCTGTGGACCTTTTTGGTTCGTTATGTGTGCCCAGTCGCTATCGCCTTCATCCTGATATCATCCTTCAC
>JAPYTY010000636.1 GCA_029942065.1 Acidobacteriota bacterium
CAATACCCCATCGCCCTCTCCCAGGAGACACCTCAGAAATATCTGTTTGAACAGATCGAGGAAGGGGAGGAAGAAAAGAAGTCAGAGGTCAGAAGACAGGAGACAGAAGTCAACTGACGGCTGAACAGCCCGAGAAGCTGACCCCTGACCCCTGACCGGGGATGGAAACCCTGAAACGTACTGATGAGCGACGACACTGGGCTGACCTACCGGGATAGCGGCGTTGATATTGACCGTGCCAATGAGGCGACCGAGCACATCAAGAAGCTGGCTCGATCCACCTTCAACGATTCTGTCGTCAGCGAGATCGGAGCATTTGCAGGACTGTACCGTCCCGATCTCAGCAACATGCAGACGCCGCTGCTGGTATCCAGCGCCGACGGTGTCGGCACGAAACTGAAAATTGCCTTTCTGACCGGGATTCATAATACGGTAGGCATCGACCTGGTGGCTCACTGTACCAACGATATCCTGGTTCAACGGGCCTTCCCCCTTTTTTTTCTCGACTACATCGGGGTGGGAAAACTGGAGCCGGAGGTCATCGAGCAAATCGTTGAGGGGTTGGCCAGAGGCTGCTCCCAGTCCGAGTGCGCTCTGCTGGGCGGGGAAACCGCCGAGATGCCCGATTTTTATCAAGCCGGTGAATATGATCTAGCCGGCTTTATCGTGGGCCTGACCGACGAACTCAAAATACGCGAAACCGGGCCGGTCAAGGAGGGGGATCTTTTGATCGGCTTACCTTCCTCGGGACTGCACACCAATGGATACTCTCTGGTCCGAAGACTCTTCCTTGAAGAGGAAGAACTCAAGGTCGACACCCATGTGGATGAACTGGGAAAGACCCTCGGCGAAGAGTTGCTGGTTCCTCATCGCAACTATCTTCCCCTGGTCAAGGAACTCCTGCTGAGCGACGATCTGAACGCCCTGGCTCACATCACGGGAGGAGGCATCACGGAGAATCTGGCCCGGGTCCTGCCGGATCATCTGGATGCTGAGGTCAAGCGCGGGACCTGGGAAATCCTGCCGATCTTCAACTTGATCAGGGATCGAGGCCGGGTAGAGGCAAGTGAGATGTACCGCACCTTCAATATGGGCATCGGTATGATTC
>JAPYTY010000637.1 GCA_029942065.1 Acidobacteriota bacterium
GCCCAGGGCGATGGTGGGCCAGGTCAGCATGGCTAGGTAAGCCATGAAGGCGACAAAATCGCCGACTGAAATGGAACCCGCGATGACCTGGTGTCCGCCGTACCAGAGCAAGCTAACTGCGGAGAGCCCCAGAAGAAAAGTGAGCAGTGGGTTGAAGACTCCCCACACCTTGACCAGAGAGAGATTTCGATTCACATATTCCTCGTTGGCTTGACGGAAGCGTTCGATGAAGGGCTCTTCCTGGTTGTAGGCCTTGACCACGCGGACTCCGGACACATTTTCCTGGGCCAGGGTGGTCAGTACTGAAAACTGTTCCTGTATTTTCTCGAATCTTTTGTGGATTTTCTTGCCGAAGAATTTGGCCGAAAAACTGACTGCCAGTAGAGGGATCAGGGTCAGGATGGCCAGTTGGAAGTTGATCGTGACCAGGATTCCAATCGTCAAGACGGCTGTGAAGAGAGTGTTCGTGGAGTACATGATCCCGGGCCCCAGAACCATACGGACGGCGTTCAGATCGTTGGTTGCCCGGGACATGATGTCTCCGGTGGGATGACGATGATAGTAACTTGGGGAGAGCGTTTGCAGATGTGCGAACAGGTCGTTGCGAAGATCATATTCGATGTCTCTGGAGGCTCCGATCAGGATTCGGCGCATCAGGAATCGGAACATGCCTTCCACTGCACTCACCCCGATCATCAGAGCGGCATAAAAAAGAAGGATGTCTCGGGTTACCTCCTGAAAAAGATGGTCGATGGCATTGCGCAGGATCCAGGGAGAGATTACCGCAGCGATGTTGGTCGCCAATACCATGGCGGTCCCCACGACGATGGCATTTCGGTGTCTTCGGAGGTAGGGGATCAGGCTGAACAGTTGCTTTTGACGGGGGGCCAACCAGGGTGACCCGCTACTAGTCAACGTCGAATCCCTGGACGTGAGGCATCTTCACTCCTTCTTCGGACTGAAACGTGACCTGGTATCCGTAAAGAAATGGGGATTTTTCGGTATACCGGATGGAGAAAGAACCGGCGGACTCAGTTGACAGAGGATCGGGTTGGACCGCCACCGGTACTTGATCCAAAACCTCTCGCTCAGATCTCCAGATC
>JAPYTY010000638.1 GCA_029942065.1 Acidobacteriota bacterium
CCAATTGCCACATTGTTTTGAACCATCTCCCGGAGGGCACTCCAGGAGAGATAGGGGACTTCTATGTTTCCTGGCTGTATGGATTTTCCCACCCGCAGAGGGGAGATCAGGAGAGTCGCAGGATAACCAAATTGGTGGAGAAGGGGATAGACGTGCTCCTGGAAATTCTGAAATCCATTGTCGAAGGTGAGGCAAACCGGACGTCCTTTCTCCACCGACGTCTTGTTCTCCATGAAATCGAGTCCATCATCGATGGAGAGGAGTCGAAAATCGTGGGCCGCTAAATATTCCAGCTGTTCTTTGAAGGCGTCAAGTGAAAGTCAGAGCCGGTTGACCTGGGGTGTGGAACTCACGTTCTGGTACTGGAGGATGGAAAGGTCCCTGAGTTTCATGGGAATATCTATCCCGCAAAATGCATCATGCGGGCTATGTCCCTCTCACCTTCCGATTGAATCAGGCTGCAGCTTGATCTTCAGTTTACCCTTTCCTGGATTCTGCAAAGAGCTCGAAATACTCCCGTGTGCCCTCATCCTGAGGAGTTGGAGTCAGAAAAGTGACTGCCACCAGCACCACGATGCTCACCACGATTGCAGGCAGACCCGCCAGGAAACCGAATTTTAACCCCTCAGGGAGTAAGCCCGTCTCCAATCCGATCAGGCAAATTTGTGAGGTGACGACCGACCAGATGGCCGCCTGATGGGTGCAGCGTTTCCAGTAGAGTGCGCCGATCACGGGTGCCAGCAGGCAGGCAAAACCACCCAGGGCGAACTCGATGATGGTGATGATTCCGGCCGGACTGAAAACCGCCAATATCAAAGCCAGGATCGCCAGAACGAAAACGAGAATTCGGCTGATGCGGACCATGGTCGCGTCGGAGGCTTGGCTCAGACGACTGCGCGAGAAAAAATCTCGTGTGATCATGGTGGTGACACTCAGTAGTTGGGAGTCCATGGTGGACATCATGGCGGCAAAGGCCGCGGCTCCGAGGATTCCCATCATCCAGATGGGGGTGTACTCGGTCAGCAGCAGGGGCAGGATGGCATCCGATTCGGCGCCCTTGAGACCTCCGATGGCGCTACTGCCCCACATCCCAAGGG
>JAPYTY010000639.1 GCA_029942065.1 Acidobacteriota bacterium
GCCCTGGAGGAAGCCTATCGACTCTACCCTCGAGAAGATGTACGGCACATCTTCACCCATGTCGGAATGCCGACCCGAGAGAATCTGGAGACCATGAAACGACTGGGAATCATCGCCGATCTGCAAGTGGGCCGATACTACTTCTTGGCCGATGAAGCCGAGGAAAATTATCAGGTCAATCCGGACCGTCCTGATCTGGGGCCCAATCCGGTCGGCACTTACCGAGAGGCCGGCATCCCCCTGACCCTGAGCAGCGATCAGGCTCCCATCGGTCCGCTTTATGGAATCTGGTCGGCGGTCAACCGGGTCCGGAAGTCGGGAAAGGTCTTCCGTCCCGAGGAACGGTTAACTCTGGAGGAGGCCATTCGGGCCTATACCCACACACCGGCTTGGGCCTTCTTCGAAGAGGACCTGAAGGGATCGGTCGAAGTAGGGAAATATGCCGACCTGGTGGTCCTGGGGCGCGACATTCTCACCGTGGATCCACTC
Source organism: Acidobacteriota bacterium (assembly GCA_029942065.1). GTDB lineage: Bacteria > Acidobacteriota > UBA6911 > RPQK01 > JADFOI01 > JAPYTY01. The sequence goes on from JAPYTY010000639.1 coordinate 490, forward strand.
GAGATCAAGGACATCCCGGTGCTTCGGACCATGACCAACGGGAAGTTCGTCTACCTGAATCCCGACCAGGATCCCAACCAGGAGGTGGTCTACTACAGGTATCCGGCTAGGACTCCGTTTCTGGAGTAGGGGTTTACCACCAAGACACTGCGAAAAATTTCACCACAAAGGCACAAAGAAAGATAACTGAGTCAGGGCGTCCCGCCCTGACTCAGACTCTGTCGCTCCTTACGGAGCGAGGCCGGAGATTTGGCGAGCACTTGTAGCGGCCGCTTTTTAGCCCGACTATCCTACACCCGCTCTACTGCATCGGCGCCATGATCCGTCCTGACTGTGTTGCATTCGGTCGGCCTCCTCGGCGTACCCTACAGTACGCTTCCGGGGGCCTGTTCTCATGCGCCTTGCCAGGCCGACCCTTCCGCCGCTTCGCGACGACCTGGTGTGGGAAAGTCAGGCTTGAGCGGCTCTCCGGAGTGTGGGAGGCGCCTCGGCCTCTGGTCTTCGACCAGCGCGTTCCAGGTTCGAGGTCTTGGAAGTGGTAGGGGATCCAGAACCCCGAAGGGGTGATGTGAAATAGCCTGGGGCGTGAG
>JAPYTY010000640.1 GCA_029942065.1 Acidobacteriota bacterium
TGGGTGGCGTCATGAATCAGGCCCGACAGAAACTGGCAACCAACCGCCCCTCCAAAACCGATCGCCAGAACCATCAAAACATCCGACAACTGGATGGTTCCGACCTGAGTCTCCTGGAAGGCCTTCAGTCTTCGGTTGAGATCTTCCAGCACCTCGACACGAGCATTATTCCAGCGATCGATAGCGGTCTGATAATTAGCTAAAAAAAGAAGGACCCCCATCCAAGTATACGCCACCACGGTGTCCACGATGATGATCGGACCTATGATATCGTCCTGTGCTCCTACCGCCTCCTTGATAGCTGCGAAATTACCTCCACCTCCAATCCAGCTTCCCGAGAGAGCGGCCAATCCTTTCCAGGCATCCGGCGGCAGCCATTGTGAAAACAACAACAGTGAGATCGGCCCTCCCACAACCACACCGGCCGTACCCAGAAGCATCATGATCAGGGCTCTGGGACCGATTCGCAAAACCGCCGGAATATTAGTCGTGATCATCAGGATGAACAGGCTAAAAGGAAGCAAATAGTCTCTCATCCAGTCATAGGCCTCTGAATTGGAGGGAATGAAGCCCAGGCTGCTGGCAAAGGTCGGAAGATAGTAAAGAAGCGCAATGGAAGGAACGATTCTGAAAAAACCCCGGGCCCAGCTTTGACCGGAGACCCAGAAAACCGCTCCACAGGTGGCCGCACAAAAGGTAAAAACGGCCATCGGTTCTTCCAGAACTGTCATCTTTTGTTGCCCTGTAGAATGTCATGTTACAGTAGCGTGACGACACTTATGGACAAGGCCCGACTGGCAGATCTTGAAGCAGAGTTAAGCGATTCCATCCAGGGAGATGTGTTGTTTGATGAGATGTCGTGCCATATCTACAGTACTGATGCCAGTCTTTATCAGATCAAACCCCTGGGCATCGTCCTCCCCAGGTCCGGGGATGAAATCCGCCGGATCGTCCAGATTGCCGGAAAACACCAGGTACCTCTGCTGCCCCGGGGAGGGGGTACCAGTTTAGCGGGTCAAACCGTCCTGGCAGGTCTGGTGGTGGAC
>JAPYTY010000641.1 GCA_029942065.1 Acidobacteriota bacterium
GGTCATTGCCGATAGAATCGATCGGCGCAAATTGCTTCTGGCTTCCCAGTATGTGCAGATGGCCACCGCTCTGACCCTCACCCTCCTGATCTACCTCGAGTGGATTCAGGTCTGGCATTTCCTGGTCCTGGTTTTCGTGGTCGGATCGGCCCAGGCCTTTGGGGGGCCCGCCTACCAGGCGTTGATTCCGGGTCTGGTGAAAAGGGAGGATGTGCCCAATGCCATCGCCTTGAACTCGATTCAGTTCAACCTGGCTCGAGTCTTCGGACCGGTACTGGCAGGTACGGTTCTGGCCCTGGTGGGCCCGGTTTTATGTTTTGGGCTCAACGGTCTTTCCTTTATCGCCGTGATTATCAGTCTTTACCTTATTCGTGCGACCTTCAAGCCTCCGAAAACCGAGGAATCGGTGATGAAGGGAATGAGGACGGGGTTGACCTTCGTGAGGGAGCGGTCGTCCATCTGGCAGCTCAGTGGGTTGGGCTTCATCACGACTTTTTGTGGTGTTCCGATGTTGACTCTCCTCCCCGTCTATGCGCGAGACATTTTTCATCTGGGAACCACCGGTTATTCCGCCATGATGACGGTTTCTGGAACCGGTTCGGTGATCGGAGCCCTGATGTTTGCCGGCCTGGCTAAAAAGGAGGGGCGCGGGAAACTGACCCTGCAGGTGCAGCTAGCGATGGCGGTGGCGGTCACCACCTTCGCGTTATCCAGGAATTTGATACTCAGTTGCGTGGCGCTTTTTCTGGGGGGTGTTTGCCTGATGACGCTGATTGCCTCCCTCAGCGCCTTGATTCAAATGGCCATCACCGAAGAGGTGCGGGGCCGGGTCATGAGTGTCTTCATGCTGGCCATTCGAGGTGGGATGCCTCTGGGTAGTCTTATTGCGGGCGCTGTGGCTTCTCAGCTGTCGCCCACCATAGCGCTGCTGGGCATGAGCTTTCTGCTGGGGACCACCGCCCTGATTTTTCTGATCTTCCCCAGCCCGATAAAAAAACTGTGAGGGGAGCGCTGGTCTTCAACCAGCGCGTTCCACGTTTCA
>JAPYTY010000642.1 GCA_029942065.1 Acidobacteriota bacterium
TGCTACTGGCCATCACCATATGGATTATCACTCTGATCAGCGTCGTGGGGTTTGCAGGAGGATTCTGGTGGTTTCCCGTGTCGGCCTCAGCTCACGGCGCTCAGCTGGACAACCAGTTCGTTGTGACGCTGGTCGTCACGGGCGTGATCTTCATTCTCGCCCAGGTGGCCCTGGGATATTTCATCATCCGTTACCGTGAACGGCCGGGCCAGAAAGCGACATACAGTCACGGCAACAACAAGATGGAAGTCATCTGGACCACCGCCACCACCGTGCTCTTTTATGTCATGGTGATGATGGGGTTCCAGGTTTGGATCGACATGTACATCCAGGCCGCCCCCGAAGACGCCCTTCAGATTGAGGTGACAGGCCAACAGTTTGCGTGGAACATCCGCTACTCGGGACCGGACGGCCAGTTTGGAAGTACCTCGCCTGAGCTCATCGATGATTCCGCAGGCAACCCTCTGGGACTGGATCCAGAGGATCCCGCCGGTGAGGACGATATTGTTCTTCCCACCATGGCGGTTCCCGTGGACCGCCCCATCGAACTGCTGCTTCGCTCCAAGGATGTCACTCATAACTTTTCAGTTCGAGAGTTGCGAGTAAAGCAGGACACCTTGCCCGGCATGGTCATTCCCCTCAGATTCACGGCAACGGTACTGGGCAAATACGAGATTGCCTGTTCCGAGTTGTGCGGTCTGGGTCATCACCGCATGAGAAGCTTTATCGATGTGTTCTCGGAAGAAGACTACGCTGAATGGCTCAGGGAACAGTCCGAATTTTAAATTAGGAGAGTATCACTATGGCAGAAGCCGCCCCAGCAACCCATGCCGTCCATCACGAGGCTCCCACGGGCTTCATCCGAAAGTGGGTCTTCAGTACCGATCACAAGGTCATCGGTATTCAATACTACTTCCTGGCCCTTTTCTCCGTTTTGGTGGGGATGACACTCTCGATTTTCATTCGCTTCAATCTGGCATGGCCGGGAACGGAGCTTCCTCTTCTGGAGACCCTTTTCCCGGTGGGCGCTCCGGGCG
>JAPYTY010000643.1 GCA_029942065.1 Acidobacteriota bacterium
GTCCGGGACCGCCTCTGAACTGGCTCTTCCGGAAAACCCCGGACTGAAAAGCCGAAGCGAGTTCAAAATCATGGGAACCTCGGTGCCCCGTCGGGATATTCCGGCCAAAGTCGGCGGAAGCGCCCGCTTCGGCATCGACACTCATGCTCCGGGAATGCTTTACGGCGCAGTGGCTCGTCCTCCAGCCTATGGAGCCCGGATCGTCTCTTACGACAAGAGCGCCGCCGAAGCCGTCCCCGGGGTCGACTGGGTGGGTGAGATTGATCGAGGCATTGCCGTCTGCGCTGATACTCCCGAGAATTGCTGGAAAGCTCAGGAGGCGCTCAACCCAAAATGGGACCAGGGCATTCAGCCCGATTTGAGCACCCGGTCGCTGGACGCCCTCTTCAAGGAGAGCCTGGACCAACCCGGCGCTTCGGCCCGGGACGATGCGGGTGTCCCGGCTGCTCTGGCCGGGGCCCACACACGGGTTCAAGTGGAGTACTCCCTCCCCTATCTGGCGCATGCGCCCATGGAGCCCATGAACTGTACGGCCCACGTCCGCTCCGATGGATGTGATGTCTGGGCCCCCACCCAGGGGCAGACCCAGTCCCTTCGAAAAACCGCCCAGATCACCGGATTAGATCCCGCTACCATCACGGTTCACACTCCTTATCTGGGAGGTGGATTCGGCCGCCGGGTGAAAACCGACTTCCTGGAAGAGGCGGTGGAACTCTCAAAAGCCACCACCAGGCCGGTCAAGGTCATCTGGACTCGAGAGGAAGACATTCAACACTGCGCCTTTCGTCCCGGCAACAGCCATCGAATAACCGGGGCACTGGATGAGCAGGGCCGGCTGATTGCCTGGGCACATAAAGTTGCTTGCCCTTCGATTCTGGCCACCGTCATGCCCCAAGCACCCCGGGTGGACAGTCAGGCGGTTCGGGGCCTTGTCGATCTGCAATACGACGTCCCAAATGTATCGGTTGAGTACGTTCCAGTTGAACCCCCCATCCCGGTCCACTTCTGGCGTTCCGTGGGTGATTCCCACAAT
>JAPYTY010000644.1 GCA_029942065.1 Acidobacteriota bacterium
AACCAGATCCGCGGAGGCCATGAATTTCTGTTTGCCCTCAAACCCTGAAACGACCTCATGGTCGGGAATGGCGGTGGGATTGGTAATTTGTTGTCTGAGCCAGGCAGGGGAACGGCCTCGTTGGCCCTGTCGGGTGAGATCGGGACCCACTTTGCCCGTCAGGTTCAGTTCTCGGGCCTGCAGAGTGTGGCAGGAGCCGCAGTTGCGACTGAGGATCACTCGCTGGGCAAGCCTTTCCTCGGCTCTCGATTGTCGTCGTTCGGCTCGAGACTCAAGACAACCACTCGTCAAAAGCGCTAAGATAGAGAAGGTCAGAAAGCCTGTGGCGAAACCTTTTGGGGCCTTGAAAAACATGATTAGGTTCATTATCTCATATTATTTAGCTGGGTCAATCAAAAATTTTAGCCATGGCTAAAAAACCAGCAATCCTTTTCCTTTGTACCGGCAACTCGGCTCGCAGCCAGATGGCGGAAGCGTTCGCGCGATTCTATGGCGGGGATGCCGTCACCCTGGACAGTGCTGGAACCCACCCCGTCGGGGTCCACCCCAACGCCATCTGGGCCATGAACGAAGTGGGACTGGATATCTCCCATCACACTTCCGATCCACTCAGCAGCAAGAATCTTGAAGATTTCGACTCTGTGGTGACTTTATGCGGAGATGCCAGGGAATCCTGCCCGGTCCTGCCTCCCAACACCCTTTCCGAACACTGGCCGCTTCCGGATCCTGCCCAGATCCGCGGAAACTCCCAGCAGGTCATCAAGGGCTTCCGGGTGATTCGCTACCAGATCGAGACCCGGGTCAAAGACCTCCTGCAAAGGATCCTGAGTTCCTGAGACTTTTGCATTCACCAAGCTCCGCGGTACAATGCTGCGCCATGACAAATTCTTCAGGCCGTAGCATGCACCATCCGGCCTTAGCCATCCTTTTCCTGATCTTGATCAGCCTGCAGCCCTCCTGCATCTGGAAACTATGGACCAATGACACCCCCCTCGAAGAAAGGATTTACGACGTCTACGGGACGGTTGAAAC
>JAPYTY010000645.1 GCA_029942065.1 Acidobacteriota bacterium
CAGGGAATCCTGCGCAATCCTCTGGCCGACCCCTTCATTCTGGGAACCTCCAGCGCGGCAGCGGCAGGCGTGATCCTGGCAGGCGTCCTGGGGTTCCAGCACTATTCGGCCCTTTACTTCATGTCTCTGGCGTTTGCCCTGCTCTCCATCTTTGCGGTTTATCGAATCGCTCAGTTCAATGGGAAAACGCCCGTTCAGACCCTCATCCTGGCCGGTGTCATCGTCAACCTCTTCTTCAATGCAGCCGTCTTCCTCTGCTTTTCCGTTTTTTTTCGTGAGTCCTATACGGTGCTCTTTTACCTGCTTGGAACCCTGACGGAAGGGGACTGGGGTTTGATCGGCATCTCGGGAACCATCATCCTCCTGGGTCTGGGGTTTACCTGGCTCTTCTCCCGCGAGCTGAACATTCTGACCCAGGGAGAAGCCACCGCTTTTCACCTGGGGGTCAATGTGGGAAGAGCCAAGAAACTTCTCTTTGTCGCCTCCTCGGCCATGGTCGCCGCCGCCGTAGCGGTGGCCGGGCTGATCGGCTTTGTGGGCCTTATCGTCCCCCACATGATGAGAATGATCGTGGGTCCCGATCATCGGGTGCTGATCCCGGCATCCGCCCTGGGAGGAGCGATTTTCCTGATCCTGGCCGACTCCCTGGCACGTATCCTGGTGCCGCCTCTGGAGATTCCGGTGGGTGCGCTGACCGCCTTGATTGGATCACCTTATTTTGTCTACCTGCTGCGGAAAAGACACCAATCCGGAAAATTCTGATGCCGTCCCTGCTGCTGAAAAAGGTCGGGTTCGACTATGGCGATACCTTCAAGCTGGAGGACATCGACCTCTCGATTCCCGAGGGATCTTTTCTGGCACTGATTGGACCCAACGGAAGCGGTAAGACCACCCTGCTGCAGCTCATGTCGGGTCTGCTCGAACCCAGGTCGGGCCAGATCGCCCTTGATGGCCGGCCGCTCGACCAGCTCAGCCGCAGCCAACTGGCCAGACAAATGGCGGTCATCTCCTCAGAGCAGCACTTCGAG
>JAPYTY010000646.1 GCA_029942065.1 Acidobacteriota bacterium
GGGAATTATGTATTTCAAAGGACAGGGCGTACCGCAGGACTATGTCCTGGCCCATATGTGGTTCACGCTTGCCGCTTCAAACATTACCGACAACTACCAAGAAATGGCTGTCAAAAACCGGGACATGGTAGCCGAGGAGATGACCCCGGAACAGATTGCGGAAGCCCTGCGCCTAGCAGGGGAATGGAAGCCCAAGGAATCCGGAAGCCAGTAGGACGTTTGACGGAACCTTGAGGTCTTTTCCCGCCCCCGGAACTCTGTCCTGATTCGCTAGCTCCAGAGGATCAGGAGTGTTTGGACCCTGGTGAACCACTGGGCCTGAAGCTGCTGCGCTGTCGTGCCCCCCCGGTATCCATATCGATTCGCCCCTTGAACTTAGCGCCTTCTTGAAGGCTGATCACCGGAGCCTTCATATCTCCTTCGACCACCGCAGAAGACTTGAGGTGAATCTTTTCTTCTGCAAACAGGTTCCCCTGGACCTCGCCCTCGACACTGATGAGTTTCCCGTGGAGATCGCCGATCAGATGCCCGGACGGCCCCACCGTGGCGTGGTTGTTTTTCAGTGTCATGGTGCCTTCCACCCGGCCCTGGATCGTCAGATCCTCTTCACCTGCAATCTCACCCTTGATAAGGATCGACTTGCTGATAATGGTTGAATCTTTGGAGGACCCGGACGAACCGGACCCCGAGGTTCCGGAAAAGGCCCCAGGGGAAGTCTCTTTTTGATCTTTTGTCATCATCAAACCTGCTACCAGATTGTACAGGACACCGGTGCCACGATCCAGGGACGATCATGGCAACAGGAATTCACAAAGGATACCTGAAAAAATGGCCCGGCCGGCAGGATGCTTCGCTTCGCTCAGATAAAGGCGGCGAACCTGCGACCTACGGGTTCGGAGTCCGGCGCTCTGAATATTGACAACCTCCTCAAAAACTCAGAAAGTTGTTGGAAGAAAGAATGGCGCGCCCGGCAGGATTCGAACCTGCGACCTACGGATTCGAAGTCCGGCGCTCTATCCA
>JAPYTY010000647.1 GCA_029942065.1 Acidobacteriota bacterium
GAAATACTCACCAAGCTTGTCCTTGTCCGTGCTCGTCAAACCACGCTGCACCCGTTTTGCTTCGGTTAAAACCGCATCCAACACGCTGCGATTTTCAGCGATGGCGGCCTGGCGTTGTTCCAGAGGAAGATCATCAGCGGAGAACAGTTTATGGAAGACCTGCACCGGGTCATTAGGGCCCGCAACCGGCTTACCACGTCCGTCCCAGGCCAGTGATAGTCCTGGGCCGTGACCGGAGGCGCTGCCATCGCTGCTGTTGAGCTGGAGTGATGCATAACGTGTGTCCTGGCCGAGCTGTTGGGCCGCTACCTGATCCGCAGAGATGCTGTTGGACATGCTCTGTCCCGCAACGGCGAAACGATTTGCCCCAGTCAGCCAAAAGGTGCTGCCCCAGTGAGCTTCGTTACTGAACTGGTTCGAGCAACCTTGCACGATGGTGAAATCTGCCTTGTGTCGTGCCAGGGGTGTGAGCCCTTGAGGGAGTTCGTACTCCGCACCCGTGTCCTCGGTGTCCGGAAACCAGGTTTCCTTCGTCACCCCAAAACCGAAACCGAGAAAGACCATCCGTTTGGGAGGAATCGTGGGGGCCTTGGAGGCCGCGGAGGCGAATCGACGGAAGCCAATCGATTCCAACGCGGGCAGCGCAATCAGTGCTCCAGTTCCACGAAGGAAGTGACGGCGATTGACTTTTGTGTTCATGGTAGCCTTTGGGTACTTGTTTCAGAGATAAAAGGGTCACAAAAGGGTTGGAGTCCTCACTTCTGGCGCACACCGGATCGCTCGGACTTGGCTTTGAACTCGGCTGTGGCTTCTTTCGGCAACCAGCCCGAAAGCTGGTCATAAATCACCTGGTGAGCGGGATCGTCCGCCAGGTTGTGGAATTCATCCGGGTCGGTTCGATGGTCATAGAGTTCCCGTGCCCCGTCCTGATACAAAATCAGCCGCCAATCCTGGGAGCGGATCGAGTGATTGCCAAAATAGGATGAAGTGATCGCCGGCCGGTCCCGGGGAG
>JAPYTY010000648.1 GCA_029942065.1 Acidobacteriota bacterium
GTAGGGTACGTTGAGGAGGCCGACGGAGCGGAACACAGTCAGGACGGATCATGGCGCCGATGCAGTAGAGGGGGTGTGAGAAATGCGGGATAAGAGCCCTCCTGCCAGCGAGTCCCGCAAGAAAGCTCCGCTTTGGCAAAGGCTTCTTCCCTGGCTGATCACCCTGGCCTGCTTCGCCTACCTTTTGTCGATTCTCAACCGTGCCGCTGCGGCTCAGGAGAGCGCTCTACTCCCTTACCTCCTGCAGATCTTCGAAAGGGTGAGCTGGTGGAAATGGCTGGGCATGATGGTTCCTTATACGCTGTTTTTCTTTGTCCTGGACACCTTCATAATCTGGAAGGTCATCAACTGGTTCAACGTGAAAATCAGCTACATGGGCATCCTCCCCGTCCGTGCCAGTGCCTTTATCCTCTCCCTGTTAAATGAGCAGGTGGGCAAGGGTGCCATCGCCCTGTACCTGAACCGCAGGGACGGCATTCCGGGATGGGAGGTGGCCTCCAGCATGCTGTTTGTCATGTTCTGTGAATTTTACTACCTCACCACCTGGGCCACCATCGGCGTCCTGCTGGAATGGGAACAATTCCCGGCCGTTTTTCACTTGATCCCCTGGATCGCCCTGGGCGCGATGATTTTCTTTGTTTTCTTCTATCTCTATTTCAGCGGCAGGGTCCTCCAAGGGATGAAACTGCGGGAGAAATCGATCTTTCGGGCCTTTCGCCAGGCCAGGCTCTGGCAGTATCTTGCCGTCATCGCGATGCGCTCGCCGGTGATGCTCGCCGCCGTGTTGATCTACACCCTGGCCCTGGGACTGTTCGGGGTGGAGGTGAGTTTCGGCGAGATGCTGGGCTACTTACCGGTCATTTTATTCGGTGCCGTCATGCCGGGTCCCATGCGCTCGGTAGCGATTGTTCTGTGGGTCACGCTTTTCCCTGACAATCCGGGAGAGATGAGTGCCTTCGGATTCGTCCAGCACAATTTCTTTATCTTCTTCAATGCCTCGATCGGA